>CAYSHJ010000582.1:0-6999 GCA_964430385.1 uncultured Planctomycetaceae bacterium | reverse complement strand
AGCGACCGTTCGCGACATTTCCGCGAAGACAACCAACCTATTCAACCCCGCAGTTCGGAACAACGAGTGGCCTTTCCGCAGTTCTCCGATAAGCTAGGCCAATTGGGACGCATCCCGGCTCAGCGACCGGGAATTGCTGGTGAACAGACTGGGAATCAACCGCCGGCCAGCGAACAGGATCGCACACATACCCCGACCCTCGGAGTTCCGAAAGCGTTAAACTGGGTAAATTTGAAAGATATTGCGTTTTACGCATTTGAGCGTATGTGGCGAAGTTAGCCGCCCCGTTTTGGCTACGCTTTGCAGCGTATATGGAGCGCGAAAACTCCGGCGCGGACCGCTGCCGAGTAAGCAGAACAGAGTGGTGTTCCGAACCAGCCGCTTGTCGGCATGAGAAGCAACGATCGGTTCCGCGATCGCTTACAGGCTTCCAACCGCGTTGCACGGCAGCACGATTCGCGTCAACGTTCGCACTTCGTCTCGCGAAGCGAGATGGCTACGGGACCGTCACCGGCTCGAACTGGCCGGCCAGGCGAGTGAGTGCTTCGGCCGGGTTCATGTTGAAGAAAGCTTTGCCACCCGTGCTCCAATGGTCATACTGGAATTGGAACACACCGGCGTGGTGGCCTCCCTCTGGCCTCTTTGTGCCACCATGACAATATCACATATACGCTAAAAATGTCCACAAAACAACATCATGCGTGGCACCATGATAACGCCACCAACGCAATGCGGCGTCCATCAAACAACGACTTACGACCGAAACCCCTTGGCTGCTGTAGAAGACGGCTCAGACTTTGTTGTCGCCGATCTCACGGCCACAACTCCCGGCCACAACAGGACGAAGTCCGGTAAAGACGGAGAGGCCAAGTGGCGAGCAAGAAGTCGAGTGCTTGATTCTCGGCCTCACGCAACGCCCTCATTCCGATCGAGCCGACTTGAGCGATTACAGTTCGTATCAGCGTTTGTTGGACAGATATGAAACAGAAATGCTGCCAGGCCGCCGACAGGCCATTGACGTCGCCGTCGAGCAGTTGCGGGAGCGACCAACCGAGCGTGAATGGAAAGGATCGTTCCTCGAAGAACTGCGACAGGCCCGCTTGTGGGACGATCGCAAAGCCAGCAATGAACCACCTCGCAAAGTTCCGTTCAAATTCCAGTACGTCTTCGACTGCGATGATCCCCGCTGCAAACGCCATCGCATGATGAACGAAGATTGGGAACTCGGAGCCTTGTTCTGAAGGCTGATCGACGCCAAGGGCGACAGAATCTGAAGTCATCGAAAGAGTCCGCGAGAAGTTTCTCGTTGCGATCTGAGGACCAAACCGTGACACGCATTTCTTTGTCAGCACCATCCTGGCGCACCCGAAAAGTGGGGTCGTGATGGGCTCGTTTTAGCCGCAGTAGGCTCCGCTGTGCGATTGCAGCACTCGCAGCAGCTTCGCTTGGGTTTCCAGATCGCATTCGCCGACTTCGTCCGGAAATAATGTGCCACCGGCGGCCGACTCGAATGCGCCCGGCCGATCTCGATCCGCTCCGGTGAACGCGCCTTTGACATGCCCGAAGAGTTCCGATTCCAACAGGGTCTTCGAGAGCGCGGCGCAGTTGGGCGAAGAGTTCGAGTCCGCGATGGCAGCCTTTGGCCGCCTCGGCCGCGTTGATACTGCTGTCGTTGGTGGCTCGGTGACCACCGACGCTATTCAGCCGGAGTTCTTGATGTGGACAGTCGTAGCCAGACAGCGGCAGCGGCGGTTCCGACCAGATTGGACACCAAATCCCAACCCGTGTTCACATAGCCACCGACATTGGTATTGGGTACGAGCAACGTCGCCACGAATTCGATCACCTCGTTGAGAGCACCGAATCCCTGCGCGGCCGCCGCGCACAACAGCAGAACTCCGAACGTCGGCTGCAATGAATGGTCGGTACGGATGTCTCGCGCGATCGCGGACAACCCTTGCCAGCAAACGAGCGTCGTCACGTAAAAGCCGAAGGCATGCACGATCTGGTCGTACTTCAAAACCTCGGGAATCAGCCACCAACTGTAGACGACCTTGTTCGGTCCGTGGGTCGGCCAACTCTGCGGGACCGGCACCAAGCCACCAACCATGTGAGCCAGTCCCCACAGGCTCAAGCCCCAAAGCACCGCGCGGCTTAAGCGAGAACGCCGATGTGCCACCGACACGGCGGCGATCAACACCAGCATCACCGCACTGTAAAAGACAAACTCACCATTGCGGGTCCACACGGCGGTGGCAATGGCGGGCAACAGGTAAATCCCCGTGAACAGCAGGACTTCCTTAGGCCATTGCAGCGGCGGGGCAGGGGCATCAGTTGCCATCATGGTTTCTCAGGACTTAGCGACACATCACCGCCGAAAAAAATGAGCGATCGGAGATTTGAGGCGATCGGGTTCGTATTGACCTTCGCCACCTTGAGACCGCGTGCCGTGATACCACTGCAAGCCAACGCGGCTCCACCAAGGGTCGTAGTCCATGCCGAAGGTGCCTTCGTGCGGATAACGCGGCTCGCCCGTGAACCACGAGCGGCCACCGGGCAGCACCGCTCCGCCACCGACGTAATAGCCACAGTAGTTTGAGCCGTACGTCTGTCGCGCCCAAGGGGCGACAAAACGCGGACACCCGCCGAATTCCAGCCAGTCGAGCGTCGCTCCACCGTCTGCGGAAACCGTCATGGCCGGCACAAGAACTCCGAGCAGCATCACCACGGCGACTCGCCACCGAAACGAGCTTCCGTTTCTCCTCATCGCTCCGTCGTTCGGCATCATCGCGTGTACCTCAATCGTCGTCCGATCGCACAAACGGATTCCTCAAGAACTTGAAGAACGGAAGCCGAACACCTCGGAAGATGACTTGGTCGGCTCGTGTGACGGCGGCAGGTGGCTGATACTGCGATCCCGAGGCCGTGGACGTCACGACGTCATCTTGGTCGACGCCATCACCGCTCACACCAAAGCCGCCGATCAGCATGCCACCTTTGTAGACCGGCGTGCTGCCGGGGAAGAAGACAATGCCGTTTTGATTGGCCGTCGGAGCGACCACGGAACCCGCCGCGACGACCGACACATCGCCTGGATCGCGGAAGTTCGTCATCGGATGAAAGGCGTCAAAGCCGAGGACCGAGGTGAATGATCCGGCGGTGCTTGGAACTCCGCTGTTCTCGGCGGTGTGAGGGTTGATGCCGGGGTCGTTCAACGTCGAGAAGACTCCCGGCGTCGAGCCGTCAATACCGGCCGGATAGCGCGGTTCGGCGAGGAAACGGAACGTCCGGTTCGTGAACGCGACGCCGCCGGCCACGATTTGATCAACGGGTTGCAAATCGGCAGCATCGGAGTAATACGCCACGTTGCGAGCCTTCGCCACGGCCACATCGATCGAGAAGACCGTCGCATCGGGCATGCGGTACAAGCCCAGCACTTCGCCGGTCGTATCGGTGATGGCGAAGACCATCTCCGTGTGGCTGCTGAGCGGCAGCCGAATCGCGGCGCGCGTCGCGGCGGCGGCGGCGATGCCTCGAGTAACGATCGCGGTCACGTCGGCGGCATTGATATTGTCGACTGTCGAATCGTGCGCCGTCACCAGCCAACCATCAGGCACTGGTTCGCCATCGCGATGCAGGCCGTCAGCCGCGTCAGTTAGCGGTTGATCAGAACCACTGTTCGGATCACCCGCACCGAGGCCCGTTCCCACTTGCAGCAACTGCTGTAACCCGAGACGTCCCGCTGTCGGGCCGAAGATCGGAAGCGTGATGCCAACAAGATCAATCCGACCGAACGGAATGTCGAGACCCGGAACGGCCGCGACACCGTTGATCGTTCCAATCTTCGCTCCGGCAATCCCCAGGTTCGCCGCAGTCGTGCTGCCACCGGCGGCGGCAAAGGCGATGTACTCGGCCTCCAACACTCGCGGCGCGTTCGTGCGTTGCTCGGCGGTCTGACCGACCCCCGCAACGAAGCCTTGTTCGTGCGTCGCATAGCCGTCGGAACCGGGAAAGAAAACTCCGATACCACCGATCAACTTGCCAGCTCGATACAGCGGCACGCCGCCCGGCAACGTGCCGATCCCGCGTGACTGAGCAGACGGCAACAACCCCGAGTTCTGCGTCGCGCCATACGACTCGGGAGCGAACAGTCCCTGACCGGCCGGCACGAACGCCGGGTCAATGTTGAAGCGCCCTCGTTCACGACCATCGGCATCGAGAAACGTTCGTAGCGCCACGTCATCGGCCGTCCCTTTCACGCCGTCAGCGCCGGGATTCAGATTGCTGTCCCGATTCGTGTGCTCGATCGCGAACAGATCGACTGGCGGCGTGAAAGCGATCCCCGGCGGAAAGTGTCCGCCCAAACCGATCGGCGCGACGAATCCGGGACCACGCGCGGTCGAAGCGTCGGCCGTGGCCGGGGTCGTGTTGTCGACGTTCGGATTCGATTCGGCTTCGCGCTGCGTGATCGTGGTCTGGCTGATGAACCGAATCAGCCGACTGGTCAGTGGAGCGGCATCGTTCGCGAACAAAGCGGCCGTGCGCGCCTCGGCGACAGCACCATCAATGGCGAACACGCGCATCGCCACATCGGGAATCGCCGCCAACGCGCCGGCTTCGACTCGTACCCCGAGGATCCGGCCGTTGCGATCGACGACCGCGAAAATACCGTCCTCGCTGGTCGATGCCGCCGCAGCACGATCCAACAACAGATCGACCTCTGCAGACGCTAATTGTGGCGCGGCCGGGCACTGACGTGGCTCCAGATGTTCCACCTGCGCCAGTGGAACCTGAAACTGTAACTGGCACCTCGAATGCCTGTTTCTTAACAGCGATTTAATCCAACCCACCGGGATTCTCCGTCTTGTGTCAAAAGCTCCATTTCCCATCGGACTCCCAAGAATCGTCAATCAAGCGAAAAACCGGCACAATTGGAATTCTTGAAAAGATCCTCATGTCCCACGACCCGCAGACTCGGCATTTTGCCTCGAAGCCGTCAGCCAACGGCAGGCGTCACAGGTGCATAACAGCAATTCCGCAGCGGCCGACTGTAGCCCGAACTCTAGTGGCTCGGTCGATTCCTTCAGTGTCCCGAATCATTCAGGCCCCAAGGGCCTGGGCTACAAGAAGTCCCGTTGATGCCGATCTCGAAAGCCGCTAGACATCCTCCATCCATTCTCCTCTCTCTCCCTTCCAATTCCGCACTCTTCACCAACCACAGCCACGTCGGAACCGTTCGTGGAGCGAAACCGTTCTGTCCGCGTCGAGCCGTCGTAGCCCCCAACCACTTCGAGATCGGGTCGTGCTTCCACAGCGACGATCAAAACTCCTCTCTGCCGATCGGACCTCGCGAGGCACCCTGCGTGCGCGGATTTTTCTCGCTCCGGCTGTGGGCTCGTCGCTGCGGGTCCGTTCACGCATCGTCGTCGAATTGATGATCGCCGGAGTCCTGGCGTTGATCTCGTGCCAGAGGGTTTCGTTGACGGCGGCGGACGAATCTGAGTCGGCGATGGTTGATAACGAGACCGAGAACCACGCCGCGCAACACAAACGTGAAATCCGAAATCGACTGGCTCAACTGCACGTTCCGGACGCGGTTTCCGACAATCTCGGCGATCAAGATCCGTTGTTTCTGCCGAAGGCGACCTTGCCAGAGCCGTCGGTCTCTCGTATGCGCAAAGGGGTCGAGCCAAAGGTTCTCAATCGCGCAATCGAACCACCTTTCACCGATGAGACGCCATCGCTCGAATTACCCGAGACGCTGTTCTCACTGGAGACCGATGCGCCGCTCGGATTCACCGGGCCATCGGGCGTGCTCCCTACCGAGGCACAAACCAGCGGACATTTCGTCCCGGTCGAGGATCGTTGGCGAGCCGGATTTTCGAAATGGGACCGCTACGACAAGCAGCATCCGTTGGTCGACGATTATCCGTCGGTCGAAGGAAATTGGTGGGATCCGTACAACCAGAACGTGCTCAAAGGCGACTATCCGATCATCGGGCAGCACACGTTTTTGAACGTCACCGCGACCAGCCAAACGCTGAATGAATTTCGGCAAGTGCCGACGGCGACCACTCCCTTCGAAAGCACGACCGATCCATTCTCCAGCGAGTTCTTCGGCGATCCGAATCAGTATTCCTTCCTGCAAAACTTGAAGCTGCGGTTTGACCTGTTTCATGGCAACGCGGCGTTCAAACCCGTTGATTGGCAGGTTCGGCTGACGCCGGTCTTCAACGTCAATCATCTCTCGGTCAACGAACTGGCGGTCGTCAATCCCGACATCCGAAACGGGACCGAACGCACCCGCGATTTCCTCGCGCTGGAAGAGTATTTCGTCGAGGCCAAGCTCGCCGACCTCAGCCCAGACTACGACTTCGTGTCGGTACGAGCCGGCTCGCAGCCGTTCGTCAGCGACTTTCGCGGGTTCATCTTCGCCGACACGAACCGCGCCGTGCGACTGTTCGGTACGCGCAACGCCAACCGCGATCAGTTCAACGCCATCTTTTTCGATCAACAAGAAAAAGACACGAACAGCATGTTGAACACGTTCGACGATCGGCAACAAAACGTCTTTATCGCGAACTATTATCGGCAGGACTTTCTCTTCCCCGGTTACACGGCGCAGTGGAGCTTCCACTACAACCACGATCAGCCCAGCTTCAAGTTCGACGAGAACAATTTTCTGGTGCGGCCCGATCCGGTCGGCGTGTTCCAGCAGCATCAGGTCGACGCCTATTACTTCGGCTTCGCGGGCGAAGGACATATCGACCGGTTCAACATCGCGAATGCGTTTTACTGGGTGCGCGGTACCGACAGTCTGAATCCGCTGGCGGGGCAGAAAATCGACATCGACGCCAAGATGGCTGCCGTCGAACTCTCGTACGACCGCGACTGGGTCCGCTTTCGCACGTCGTACTTCTACGCCTCGGGCGACAAGAACATCGACGACAGCAAGGGCCAGGGCTTTGACACGATCCTCGATAATCCCAACTTTGCCGG
>CAYSHJ010000581.1:0-8160 GCA_964430385.1 uncultured Planctomycetaceae bacterium | reverse complement strand
AGTTGGCCGCGCACGCTTGGTCGTTGGGCTTCGCGGCCGCGGTCCTGAAGTCCTTCATCGCGGATGGCAGCTCGACGAATTGGGGCACTTCGTCTCGCTGCGAGCGATCAGATTGCCGAGAGCCGAGCCGCTGCTGGAACTCGACGAACTGGAACTGCTGCTCGGCGTGCATGGCCCAATCGTGTCGTACCGTTCCGTCTTGATGACGCGGTCCAGATTGTCGTAGTACGACTTCTCGTAGAAATCGACTTCGCCATCAGCGTCCGTCCGGCGGTCGCGCCAGTCGTAACAGACGTTTGTGACGCGCGTGTCGCCAGCCGTCGCGTACTGCGTCATCTTCGTCAGGTTGGCATCGTAGCCGGCTTGGCCGTTGTCAAATTCGTTCTGTGTGACGAGCACCATGTTGTTGTCGGGATCGCTCCTGCCGCCGGTCGGGTCTTCCTCAGTCGCACCGTCATCGTTCGTGCCGATGTAGGTCTTGATGACTTCCCCGCGCGCGTCGAAAACTGTGTCGGTGATCGTGCCGCCGGGCGTGACGACACGGTTTCGGCGTTTCATGACGGAGTAACCATAGTCGGTCTCGTCATAATTCGTGCCGCTGGAGCCGCTGCCGCTGGCCGGAATCACGCGATACACCCGCCGCGAGGCCACGAAGCAGCAGTCGGTGTACTGCGTCGTCGTCCAGTCGACGTAGCTCGATTGCGCGAACGAATCGCTACTCGTCAACCGGCCCGACGTCGAAGCGCGCGTCGCCTGAATCTGTTCGGTTACGCGCCCGCCCAAATCCAGCTTGCTGATACTCACCGGATTGGTGAGCGTGTAGCTGCTGTCGGAAATGTTCTGATAGCCCTGTCCCGTCCAGTTCTCGCGACCAGTTGAGGACTCTTTGTAGACCATCCACGTCGCCCGGCGAATTGTCGTCGCTGAAGCGCCGCCGCCCGGCACGCCGCTCAAATCGTCCAAATGTGATGGCCCCAGAACTTGTGTGATGCGGCCCCGATTGTCGGACTCAAAATCAGTGATGAGATTCAGCCCGCCGCCGGATGGCGTGACCCAACCTGCCGGCTCGTCGGTTTCGATCGAGGTGTCCACATCGTCAATGCGCTGCGTCATCGCACCGGTAACGATGTCAAACTTGGTCCGCGTGATGAAGCCTCGCTCGTCCATCGTCCAAATCAAATTGCCGTACTGATCGAAGTATTCCTTCCGCGTCGCCGCGACGCCGGAACCATTCTGGGTCGTCGAGACCACTGGCAACGTTGTTACCTTCTCCTTCACCGCGCAGGTTCCGGAATAGAACGTGTAGCTGTAGGTCGTGATGAGCTTTTTCGTCTGGTCCGTGTCGGACGGATACTCGGTCAGTTTCGACAGGAGGTACACCGGGTTCGCAGACGCCGCTGAACTGCTCGACGAGCTGGATGAGCTGGACGAAGTCGACGAAGACGAAGAACTGGACGGAGGACAGCAGGACGTGAATTCGTATTCCTTCAACTTGATTGCCGTGCCGAGTTCGCCTTTCTGGATCATGTCGGCCGTGCGCCAGCCGGTGGGTGGATGGTACGTGAAGGTTTCAATGAGACCGTCGTTGTCCTTTAGATACTGGTAGTTCCCGCTGACCAAGTTGAGCAGGTCAGCTTTGGTCTCGTCGTAACCGGTGACGGCCGAGGGATGGGCATGCCAGAGCATCATCCCACCGGAATCGTACTTGTAGAAATCGCACCATTCGTCGCTGCCATCCTTGAAGACTTGCAGCATCGTTTGCGCGGCGTAGTTGGCGTAGACGATGTTCTGTGTCCCGTCCGGTTGAGTCTCGACCGTCTTGTATTTCCAGCGGTTGTAGCCATCGCTGAAGCCGCTGGTCTGATAGCTGAACAGGAACGTGCGTGCGCCACCTTCAATCGTTTCTTTGGTGACTCGCTGCGACGAGTCGTATTCAAAGTAGAAATCGGCATACACCGAGAGAGCGGCGTTGCTGGCGGTCAGCGGATCACCGCCGTCGGCGATCATGCGGCGATAACTGTCCGGGTTGACGACGTACTTCAGCAGATGCACTCCCAGCGGAGCGACCGGAAAGCTGGGACTGGAACTCGACGACGAACTGCTGGACGAGGAACTGCCGCCCAAGGTGATGTAGTAGCGATAGTAGCTCGTGCCGGTGTTCACCCAGGCCGAGCCGTCCCAGGATTGACTCGTGGCGGTTTTTAGATCGCCCCAGGCACCGTGGCTGTCATCAAAGCCGTAGTAGGTGTAGATGACGCGCTGGACGTTGCTCCAACTGCCAGCCCCGACTTTGCGCCGCAGTGTGACACTTTCCAATAGCTGGTCGTAGGGCTGCGAGTATTCGTAAAGGTAGGACTCGGTGGTGTTGCCGCCGGTGGCAGTGTCGGACTGCTGGATTTCGGCGATGTGCGTGCCGCCGCTGGACCACGACACGACTTCCAGCCTGATGCCCGCAGCCGAAATGCGCCGCAGGAACTGGCCGCTCACGGCGTGAAACTCCTGCACCGAGCCATCCGGGTATTGCAACACGTACTTGTCATTGGTCCGGTCCAGAGTCAGCGCCAGTTTGTCATAGAAGGTGGAGAAAAAGACGTTGTTGCCTTCCTCTTTGAACCAATGCACATCGGCGGCGTTGCTCATCAGCGCGACGTAATGCTGTCCCGCAACCTCTCCGCGCAGCAGCGACGGCCAGCCATCGACCAGCCAGTTGTAGCCGTTTCCATAATTGATGCTGGATTGCAGGCGGCTGGCGAAGCTGCGCGTGTGCTTCCAGCCCCCCGCGAACCCGTCGCTGCTGATGTCAGTCGCCGCGAACTTCAATTCGCCCGTGGCATACCGCACGGGAGCGACGCTGAACGCAATCGGACATCCACACCCTGAGCCGCCACTTGGCGGGCAATAGATCAAGGGGGGCGGACACTGATCGCAGTCGGCAGGCGGCGGTGGCACGAACGGCGGAAACGAGACCACCGAGTTGGACAATTGAAAAGTGATGCCGGGGGCGAAACCGACGTTGCAGCACGGTTGCCCCGGTATCCAATTCGCCGACGCGGTCACATCGTTACAGTCGGCTTGATTGCTGCCAAGCGTCTGGTTCGTGACGCCCCCGCAGTTGTCCGACGAACCAATATTCAAGAGATAGTGCCCCATCGAATCACAGGACACGTCGACGCTGAAGCTCGCCGTGCCCCCGGGGCGCGGGACGGTGAGGGCCCCCCCATCCGGGGCTGGGTGAGAATTTCGGCAAGAGGTCGATGGTGCATCCGCCGGCGCAAGCACACCACGAGAACTCGAAATGGCTGGCGTGCAGGACACCCCACTTCTGTTTCAGAGTCGGCGAATCGGTGGAAGGCTGATAGGGACAGCAACTGGCCATGACGGAGTTTCCTTTGGGCGTTGGGTCATTGGTCGAATGCCGGTGATTCCGCTTGATCCACCGGGCTATGTTCCGCGCAGGTCATGCACGCCGGCATACTGCGAGCCTCCTGGGTTCGGGTTCCGTAACGTCGAGTCGTGCAGCGATCAAATTTCTCACAGTAGTAAACAGGCGCCAGCATCGACCGGCCGCCGCATAGATCGCATTGGACCCGATCGATTGGCTTGGCTCCGCGATGCCGGCAGCGCGGCAGTTCTGCTTGGTACTGCGGCGGACGATCCAAACACGGCCCGTCTCCGGCTTCCCAACGTTGGAATTCGCAGAGGTCCAGTCGGCAGAGCAAATGCCAATGCGCCGTCTTCACGCAGCGGTGTCGTTCGCACCAGCCCGGCTGCTCACAAACGCAACCAGTGACGGTCTCAGGCCACATGCGACGCCTCCGAAGCGAGTTCTGAAAGGGACGACGCGCTGTCCACCTGAGTTGTCAGACGCGACTGGATGAGCGTGGTGGAGACGCCGGGAATCGCGCCGGTGACGCAGACCCTACCGCCGTAGCTCTCGACGACCTCGCGACCGACCACGTGCGGCGTCGTACCCCCTTTGACGAGCACATCGGGACGAATGCGACGCAGCAACTCGTGCGGCGCGTCGTCGTCGAAGATCAGGACGTGACTGACACAGGCGAGCGCCGCGAGCAGTCGAGCGCGATCGACTTCGCCGATGATCGGAGGCTGCGATCCTTTGATCTTACGCACACTGGCGTCGCTGTTGATGGCGACGATCAGGACATCTCCGAACCGAGCCGCCTCTTGCAGACAGGTGACATGCCCGACGTGCAACAGATCGAAGCAGTCGTTGGTGAACACGACGCGGCGACCGGCTTGTCGATAGGTTTCCGCGAGCGCTGCCATCGTCGCGAGGTTCACGATCTTGTCGATTCCCGAATGCCGCTCGCGCAGACATTCAGCGAGAATCTCGGCCCTTGTGACCGGAGCCACACCGATCCGTTCCACTTCCAGGCCGGCAGCCAGATTCGCCAACCGAACGGCGTCGCTGAGTGACACTCCAGCGGTTCGACAGAGTCCGACGATCGCCAGCACCATGTCACCGGCTCCCGTGACATCGACCACTTCGCGTGCGCGAGTCGGATAGTGGTCACCTGAATTTTCGCCATCGACCAGCACCATTCCGTCCCGGTCAAGCTTCACGATCACGGCTGAACCGGGATGATTCATGCCTTCGTAGCCAATCTCGCCAGAGATTGGGTTGTTGTCGCGAATTGTGCCCAATCTCTGGCGAGATTGGCTACGAAGCTGTTTCGCGGCCGAGATCGCTTCGATGACCGAACCAACGGATGAGGCGATCACCGACTCCGTTTCGGCACGATTCGGAATCAACACGTCACACCCGGCGTAGCGCCGGTAGTCCGTGATCCGAGCGGGATCAATCAAGCTGGGGCATCCGACTCGTCGCGCTGCCGCAATCAATTCTGAAAGCAGGTCGGGTGTGCAAACGCCTTTGGCGTAGTCCGAGATCAGCAAGGCGGAGAACTCGCCGCAGCGTTCCGCAATGTTCTCGAATAACTCCCGAGCGACTGGCTCCGGCAGCGGCTCACACGTTTCCTGATCGACCCGCAGAATTTGATGCGGATGCCGTCCTGCCGCTCGGCCGATGAATCGCTCTTTCGTGGTCGTCGGACGCTCCGCATCGGTCAGCACCAGGCTCTGATCAATCCCCGCTTCTTCGAGCAATCTTCGCACGATGCGTCCTTCGGCGTCATCACCCACGACACCGGCCAGACAGACGTCCGCTTCCAGTGCCCGCAGCAAACACGCCACGCTCGCCGCGCCGCCAAGCCGGACCTCACGATGATCGGCTCGCAACACCACCACCGGCGCTTCGGGACTCACACGATCCGCGTCACCCCACGTGTAGCGGTCGAGCATCACGTCGCCGACGACCAACATCGTTTGCCCTGGTCGCGGTATCCGCTCCCAAACACGAGCCAGTCCGGACATGACTCCCTCCACGTTTGTGCCAATAACCCGACGCGTTAGCGAGGGCGAACGCTCGAAGACGCTTTGAATTCAGGATCACTCGGAGCGCTCGCCCTCGCTAACGCTTCGGGTTAGTTGACCGGAACGGTCATGACCTCTTTTCGTCAGAACCACTTGATATCCGGCGTAGAGCACTTTCCAACCTTGCTCGATCAGCCAAGGCACGACGCGAGACCCTTTGCCGATGAATGCTCCGGCCTGCCACGGCGTGTCGTCGATGACGATCACGCTCCGCTCGTGCAGATGTGGCAACGCCGCCTCCATTTCACGCATCGCATGCTCCGCATGCCCCGTCTCGGTCGTATCGAGCGAATCGAGATACAGCACGTCGATCGGCTGAGTGAAGTTTCTGAGGAACGACACGGCGTCACCGTGATGAACCGTGACGGAATCACCGAAGACGGCAGTCCATGCTCGCGCGAACGCCACGTTTTGCGGACTGAGATCGACCGAATGCAGCTTGCCTCCGTGCCGGGACACGAACGTCCCGCAGACGTAGGTGAAGAAACCCGCTCCACCGAAATCCTCGTCGGCTCGGATCGTGCCCGTTTCCACGATGGTCGGCTTGTCGAATCGAGCGGCGACTTCACGAAACAACACATCGAAGCTGCGGTTGCGGTCCCAATGCCGCGACAAACTGCTGGTTCCACGACAGCGGCAGAATTCCTGAACGAACTGCTGCAATTGGACGTCTTGAGCCAGTGTGCCACGAATGTCGTAGCAGGAGTCGCCAGACTTCTGGTTGTCGCGTGCGTCAACATCCGAACTCTGGTGAGTTCGGCTACGAGAGAGATAGCGCGGGTCGCTTAGCATCCGCCGTGTGATGTCGGCCAAAATGCGAGCGTCAAACGCGCTGCCGGGATGTTCGTAGATGTTCCACGGAATGCGCTTGAACTTGTTCCATTGCCGCGTGTGATCGGCCAGCACGACGTTGAGCTGTTCGGGCCGGGGCAGTGTGTACGTCGTCGGATAATGTCCGGGCTGCCACAACCCGATCGTGGGGATGTCCGTGAACCGCGCCACATGCAGCGGGCCGCTATCGACGCCGATCATCAAGTCCGCTTCGACCAGCATCGCGAACAGATGCTCCAACGAGCATTCACCCAAATCGGTCAGATGCCGCACACGATGCGACGCCAGTCTCGGCACACGCTGATCCCAATCCAGCAACACCAGCGTCCCGTCACAGCGGTCGATGAACTCGTCGTAAAAATTCGACGTGACGTCGTCGGATAGACTCTTGCGATCCTGCCCCGTGTTCCCCTTCTGATGAAACAGCACAATCGGCCGCGGAAGCTGCTCGAATCGACATTTCACCGTGTCCCGAATCTCGTAACGGAGATGCGGCCGAATGTCGATTCGCGAAGCACAGAGTTCGCCCCACAATTCCGCTTTGTCACCGACACTCGGCAGCGGCGATTCCGAAATGTTGTTCCCGATCTTGCTCCCTTGCCAGAACCGACCATGTCCTTCGTGCGTTCCGACCGACGGATATCCCCAAGCATGAACATGATCCGCTCCACCGCCGATTGGCACGGCTCCGGCCGCTTGGAACAACAATCGCTTGTCCGGCGTGCATTCGACTTCGATTCGATAACCGCGCCGTGTGTACAGCGGAATCAAATGCGCGAAGTATGCGCAGTCGCCCAGTCCATGCGGAAACCTCACCCGGATGGTCTGCGCCGAAATGGGAGCCGACGCGGGCGGAACGGCATTGAGTACCGCGGTCGCTGTCAGTTGTTCATGCGGCAGCGGCACTGGGTGTGAAAGTGGAGAAGGGGGGGGCTTATGCCGACGTCCCCGTGAGCGTCGCCGTTTCGATCGATGCTCAGCCGGTGCAGTCCATTCGCGAGATACATCTCGATGCGCCGTATGACGTCGGCTGGCGTGATCATCTCCATGCAGCGGGGAATGCTCAGGTCCGGCCGCACTGGGACGGGCGAGACACATAAGTCTTGATGATCCTTGGGATCGCCGTCTCCCACGGTCTGGCAGCGCGACTTCCAGCAACCGCCGTCCGCGCAACACGGCAACATCCCCAGCGTGTCGAGAAACTGATGGTGCGGGTACGCCTCCCAATGCTTTGGCTCTCGTCCACCTGCGATCACCACGCACGGCCGATTCTTCGGCTGCCCTGGCTTGGTCTCGACCGCCGCCGCCAAGTGCATGGCCAACGTCACCGGACAGAGCACACCGTCCGCGTGATACGTCAACCGCACGAACTCCCGCGTCGAGGTTTTGCCGACCAGATTGATGACGCCGTCCAGCGGCGGATGCCAGTGCGCGGCCTCGCCGCATTGCACGAATCGAACCTTGCCCCGGAAATGATCCACGACTTTTTGGTAATTGGCCGGGTTCCACCACTTGGCCGTGAAGTCGTGCTTGCCGCCCGCGACGATGATCCAGAAATGTTCGGGAACATCCAACTCGCTTCCCGGCGGCGGCAACCGTTTCTCGGCGTCACTGAGATGCATGTCCCCGGCAAACCGCGTCACCGGAATGCGCAGCCCCAACCGCTCTTCGAGGAACTGCACGTACCCATGAATGAAGTGGTACGGTCGCTGATTGCTCTGATGAACCAGCGGTTAGTGCATGTCGAGCGACTCGACGCCGCTGTCGCCTTCGTTGAGCCGCGTGATGTGCGGATTGTTCTCGAAGAGCGCGTCCGCCGACGTGCGCACATCGGTCAGAAAACGACCGGGCGCGGCCGCATACAGATCACGAACC
>CAYSHJ010000580.1:0-6070 GCA_964430385.1 uncultured Planctomycetaceae bacterium | reverse complement strand
GGGCCGTTTGCACCGAGCAATTCGCGCACAGCGAGATGAATGCTCGCGGCGGCTGCGTCGAGATTTAGAGGCTCGAACATCATCGCGACCGACAAGATCGCGGCCAGCGGGTTCGCGATTCCCTTGCCGGTGATGTCGGGGGCGGAGCCGTGGACGGGTTCAAACATGCTGGGGTGGCGGCGAGTCGGGTCGATATTGCCGCTTGCGGCCAGGCCCATGCTGCCGACGATGATCGCCGACAGGTCAGTCAGGATGTCACCGAAGAGGTTGCTGGCGACGACCACGTCGAACGATTCGGGGCGGCGGACGAATTCCATCACGGCGCGGTCGATCAGCAGCGATTCGGTGGCGATGTTGGGGAACTCGGCGGCGACGCGAGCGAAGCATTCGTCCCACAGAACCATGCCGTAGCCTTGAGCGTTGCTCTTGGTGATCGAGGCGACTCGCTGCTTTGGCCGAGTCGCCGCCTTCTCGAACGCCGCACGGATGATGCGTTCGCAGCCTTTGCGAGTGAACATACTCGTTTGAATTGCCGACTCTTCGGGCATCCCGCGGTAAAGAAAACCGCCGATGTTGGCATATTCCCCTTCGGTGTTCTCACGGAAGACGAGCATGTCGATGCTGCCGCCCGGCTTGTTCCGCAGCGGGCTTTCGACGCCGGGATACAGGTAAGCCGGCCGTAGGCACACGCACTGATCGAACCGCCGGCGAATCGGCAGCAGCAACCCGTTGAGCGTGACGTGATCCTGCACCTTGGGATGCCCGACCGCTCCCAGCAGGATCGCGTCGAACCCCGGCGAGGAAACGGGGTCGGGAACCTTTTGTGCGCAGCACCCTTCGGGCTGTTCCAGCAAAAGGTTCCCGACCCCGTTTCCTCGCCCGGCCAGCGTGTCGAGGTAATCCGCGGGAGCCATCCGCCCATGCTGAAAGTAGTAGTCGGTCCCCCACGGAAAGTGAGTCCACTCGCAGCGAGCGTCCGACTTCGGAGCCGCTGCGTCGGCAACTCGAATCGCTTCCGCGATCACTTCCGGTCCAATGCCGTCACCCGCGATGACGGCGATGCGAAATGTTTTGGTCATGGTGGCCTCTTTAAAGACTGACTGTAGCCCGAGCCCTTGTGGCTCGGTCGATTCGGTTGTTTTCCTGAATCATCCCGGCCACAAGGGCCTAGGCGACAGGTTTCGGAAATTGCGGTCATGCATCCTTCGGTTCGGAAGGCGGTACCGTCTGGCTCCGATCAACGCGATCGCGGCCAGGCAAGACGGCGTCGCGCAGCGCGTCAGTGACGAAATTGTCGATGTTCGGTAAATGCGTCAGAGGTGCCTTGTTTCCGGCGTTTATTCCGACGGCCGGGTTGATGAACAGCCAAGGCAGCACGTCGAGAACAGCCGAGTGAAAGCTGTGAAAAACCGGGAACTTTTGCTCGGGATTGCGGAGTTCCAACTGACGCATGGAGTTTTCCAGTTGGTCGTGCGATTGCTTGGGATAACGGTGATGAGGTCCGTGGATCGACAACTCAAAGTCGAAATACGACAACAATCGTGTCCACCAATGTCGTCCGATAATTGTGCGAGTTCCTTCGACCGGGTCGTAGCTGGCCATGCCCAGATGTTCGATCAGCTTGCGCAGTGAATTCGCGGAAGCCGCAATCAGCAGCGGCGATAGACGGACGAGATCCGTCGTCGTCAAGTGAATGATCCCGACGATGTCCAACCAAGTGAGCGAACCGATCGCGGTCCCCCAAAACAAGAGTACGAACCAATACTCGATTTTCATTTGCCGACGTTCGGCCGGCGGCACGGGACTTTCCGATGAAGAACAGATTCGCTGGTAGATGAGCGGCGTCGCGATGAATCCGCACACGATGTCGAACCACACAAACAACCGTCGGAACGAGAGACCTCGCCGAGGATCGCTGTATGGCCAGAGTTCCCAATCCAGTGGCGTGTTGAGATAGGCGTGATGCTGGATGTGAACGGCTCGATAGACCGAATAGGGCAGTCCCAAAAAAGTCCCGATGGCGCGCGCGAGCCACACCGACACACGCCGAGGAATCGGCAATGTCTGGTGGACCAACTCGTGCAAAAGTCCCGCAATGCAATACCAGCAGTAGGAAAGCACCGCCACCCAACTCCATTGGATGGGCCACGAGTCGCCACTGACCCCGGCAAAAAAAGCCGCTTGACCGACGACTGCCAGAACCGGGAACGCCAGGAGTCGTGGCCAGATCCTTGGTTGCCGGATGGCAAGTTGTTCGTCGTGAGTGAAGACGGCGTCCGACATTCGTGTCATCTCGCGTGGGACTGAGCGGGTTCGGACTCGACTAATCCGGCTTCGTCCACCAAACGGCCGGTCGTCGCGATCTGTTCCAGCCTGGCGGCAAACTGAGCGAGGAAGTCCACAGCGTCTGCCTGCGACAAAGCCGCTCGATCCGTCCGCAAGTTGACGATCATTTCACCGGCATACGTTCCAATCGACATCGCCGCTCGCGTGTTGGGCCGGAGGGGCGCGACTCCATCAATGCGCTCGATCGTGACATTGCCAGCCACCCATTTGCCGTGATGTTGAGGCAGGCGGCCCGAAAACAATCGGCGAACGTCTCCCACGTAAGCCAAGACGATGCTGCCGAAACAGGACTTGGTCCACAGCAGCAGGCTGAGCAGACCCGGAACGCGACGCAGGAAACGCACACACTTCAGAAACACAATGCCTTCCTGATCGTGAAGCACCTCTCCCGTTTTTTTCCGAATGGATTCAAGCAGCGTCACCGCATCATCGCACTCGGCGGACTTCCGTGTCACGAAGGCACAACTGACGAGGTTGGCGGCCGGCATGTGATCATGGTCGGCTGTTCGCAGGCTGACCGGAATCACCAATCGAATCCAACGCCTCGGCGAAGTATCGCCCGCCGCGCGATTCCAGCCCCGAATCAAGCGGAGCATCTCCAGAATACACACATCGTTGACGGAAGCAGACAAGGTCTGCGCGACATCTCGCAGTCGCCTCGTCAATTCTTTCGGCAGGACTTGTGTGATCATGCTGGAGCCACCGACCGAATGCGGAACCATGTCGCCGATTTGCCGTCTGGCCAAAATTGGCGTTGGCCGCCGCAACAGCAATCGTCCCGCCTTGCCCAAGGTCCGCCATAGAGAACGGCTTGGACGGGAGCCTTGCGGAGGTGTTGTCGAAAACTCATCGCGTCTCACAAGCTGAGCGACTTTCGCGGTGCCGACAGTTGGAGCTTCTTGGTTATTCGCGACTGTGGCCAGACCGTATCTGGCAAAAACGTCACCCATGAACTCAACCGCTCCGGCACCGTCACAGCAAGAGTGATGAATGTGGAGGACAACCCGTGCCCGATCCGCAGATGCGGCGACGAAGATTCGCAAGCCACTCTCATGTCGCAGATCAATGGACGAAATCGGCTCATCCCCCGACGTCAAATCGACCTCTCGTTCCAACCAGTCGATCTTCGGAGATCCGCCGAGATTGGCCACCCAACACCAACCGCGCCTGTGGAGTTTTTGGACTCGGCAATTCAAAAGCGGGTGACAGCTCAATGCGGAATTCACCGCCGCCGTGAAATGCGTGCGGTCGAGCAATCCCGACAGATGAGCGATCAAGGTAAAGACCATTGGATGCGATGGTCGGTCATCAGCCAACATATAGTATTCGAAGTCGCTCAGCGGCAGCGGAAATAGCGATCGCTGTTCAGCGCTGTGTCCGGGCAATGCTGCGTTCACTGGCTCGCTCCTCAACCAATTGCCCGGGAGTCACCGACTCGTGCGGTGCCGAATCCGTTCGATTCCGCGATCTGTGGCGGACGCCCAAGCATTGGTCGAACCGCCGCCAAATCGGCAACAGCAACCCGTTGAGCGTGACGTGATCCTGCACCTTCGGATGTCCGACCGCTCCCAGCAAGATCGCGTCGAACCCGGCCAACGTGTCGAGGTATTCCGCCGGAGCCATCCGCCGCGGCAGAGTTGTGCCGAATGAGCAATCGGAGAACTCAACGAGTAGCGGCAAGCAGTCGCGATGGGCGAGTTATCGTCTTCATGTCGTAGAAGACGATAACTCGCCCACCGGGAATTGCAAGCCTGCGGCACCGCGCAACTCCACTAGCTGATTCACAAAAAATTGGTACTATTCGCGAAAGAATCCATCGAAAGGCCGACGTGCAATCCATTGAAAAAAAAGTGCTTAGCAGGATTTACGGCAAGAAGAGGGGTTGGGTCTATACTCCAGCCGTCTTTTTGGACTTAGGGAGCAATGTCTCGGTCCGAAAAGCTCTCCAAAGTCTCTGCGAGCGGCAGCTCATTCGACGGTTGGCGCGGGGGCTTTACGACTACCCAAAGGAGCATCCCAAGCTCGGAGTTCTCGCTCCAACGCCGGAAGAAATTGCTCAAGCCCTCGCTGGCAAGGATCGCCTGCGCATCCTGCCTTCGGGAGCATACGCCGCCAATCTTCTGGGGCTCTCGCTTCAGGTTCCTGCCCGCGTCATTTTTCTGACCGATGGAGCCGAACGGAACATCAAAGTCGGTAGCCAGGAAATCATTCTCAAGCGAACGACGCCTCGGAACATGGCTGCGGCTGGTCGCGTGAGTGGTCTGGTGATTCAGGCTCTTCGTGACTTGGGTCGGAAGCACGTCGATGATCAGGTCGTTCGGAAACTCAACGCGCGACTGAGCGATGAAGATCGTCGGACGCTAATGAAGGACATCCGACTGGCGCCTGCCTGGATCGGCAACATCTTTCGACGGCTCGCGAAGGAGAATTCCTAACGATGGACACGTTGGCAAAACTGCCTGCGGACGAGCGGCGGGTCTATTTCGAGCAGGCTGCGATTCGGCTCGGTCGGCTGACGCCGCCGCTCATTGAAAAGGATTTCTGGGTTTGCTGGATTCTTCGCCGCGTTTTCCGGCTGACGGAATTCCGCGATCAGTTCAGCTTCAAGGGAGGCACATCGCTTTCCAAGGTGTACCGCGTCATTGAGCGATTTTCGGAAGACGTCGATTTGGCGATCGAACGAACATTCCTCGGTTTTGGTGGCGACAAAGAACCGGAACGAGGCGCGACGGGCAAAGAACAACAGCGGCGAGTCGAGGCACTGAAGGAAGCCTGTCAAACAATCGTCGCCAGCCGCCTTCTTCCTCAGCTCAACGATGTCGTATCAGACGAGTTGGACGACGCCGGAAATTGGAAGTTGTCGTACGAGGTCCATGATACCGACAGCTTGGCGATCCTGTTCCATTACCCTCAGGCAGTTGTTGACCGAGTCCGGCCGTACTTCACGCAATCGGTCAGAATGGAATTGGGCGCACGCTCCGATCACTTTCCCGTCGAATCCGGGACCGTTCGACCGTACCTGAGTGAGGCGATCTCCGACGCATGTCGTGAATCTGACGTTGCTGTCCGCGTTCTGGCGGCTGAAAGAACATTCTGGGAGAAGGCGACCATTCTTCATTCGCTGTGCCATCAACGCCACGATAAGCCCATACAGAAGCGGTTGTCGCGGCATTTCTATGATCTATTTCAACTCGCCGATCATCAGATTGGCCGTGATGCAGTGAGAAGGGTGGACCTTCTCGAACGGGTCGCGACGCACAAGAGCATCTTCTTCAAATCTGCCTGGGCGAAGTACGACGAGGCGCGACCTGGAACACTTAAACTCGTCCCTGCCGAAGATCGGATCCGAGAACTGAAAGCAGACTATGCCTCCATGCAGCCGATGTTCTTCGGCGATGCACCAGAGTTCGACACAATTCTGGATCGCTTAAGGCAATTGGAAGTCCAGATCAACACATAATCGCGCCGGAATGCTCATGAAACAGCCCGACCAGCAAGTGCGGCTGACTTAACGAGATACAGCATGTTTGCAACGACGCGGTGGAGTTTGGTGCAAGCGG
The DNA here is from genome assembly GCA_964430385.1 of uncultured Planctomycetaceae bacterium. Classification (GTDB taxonomy): domain Bacteria; phylum Planctomycetota; class Planctomycetia; order Planctomycetales; family Planctomycetaceae; genus CAYSHJ01. The sequence goes on along the minus strand of CAYSHJ010000580.1, from coordinate 164 downwards.
CGGGGGGTGAGCGTTCGACGCCGGCTCGGGAGGCGTTGGGGACGTTGTGCGAGACGTACTGGTTTCCGTTGTATGCGTTCGCTCGGCGGCGCGGCTTGTCGCCGGAGCAAGCGGAAGATCGGACGCAGTCATTCTTCGCGTTCTTGTTGGAAGGGAATGTCATC
>CAYSHJ010000579.1:0-5241 GCA_964430385.1 uncultured Planctomycetaceae bacterium | reverse complement strand
CGTCGGGATTCGATTTGAGCGGAATCGGCGGGCCGTACTGGCTACGGTCCAGAGCATCGCTGACTGCGAGGATGCTGTCGCGCACGATCTCGGATTCGAGACGCCGCAACGGCATGCGCCAGAGCAACACGTTGTCCGGATCAAGGGCTGAACCACGCGAGTCAATTGGCGCGTGCGACGACTGCCGATACGTACTGGATGTCACGATCAGCCGGTGCAGATGCTTAATACTCCAGCCGCTGGCGGTGAAGTCAGTGGCGAGCCAGTCGAGCAGTTCGGGATGCGACGGCTGTGCCCCGGAGATTCCGAAGTTGTCGGGCGTGGCCACGATGCCGCGACCGAAGTATTGCTGCCAGACGCGATTCACGAACACACGCGAGGTCAGCGGGTGATCCGGTCGAGTGAGCCACCGTGCGAGCGCGGTTCGACGGCCGCTCGTAGGGTTTTCGGGTGGACCGCCCGGCAGCACGAACGGCTGCTGCGGATCATCCAACACCGTCGGCACTCCGGGACGCAGCTCCGCTCCGGGCGTTTGATAATCGCCGCGTCGATACAGAAACGTGCGCGGCGGCGGGCCGAGATCCCAGACGGCTTGAATCTTGTCATACGAACGTTTGATACCACTCAACTCCGCGACTCGCTTGTTCAACTCGGCCGTGGTTTGCCGAGCCGCGTCATCGAGCGCTTGATCCACTTCGGCGAGTGTCACCTTGAGCAGCGGGCCGAGCTTCTCGGCGAGATACTTCTGGACTTCGGTTCGTTTGTCGGCGGAAGTCTCCAAGGCGGCTTTGGTATCGGCCCGCACGGCTTCCGGGATTATCGTGAGCTTCATCTCGAACAGCTTGCGTTCGAACGGCTCGCGGGCGGCGGCGACTTGCTTGGTCAGTTCGCTCACCTGCCGGTCGATCTCGGCATTGTGCGAGTCGATCGCTTGCTTGTCGCGAGCGGACACATCGACCAGGAACCGCTCCTTCGAGTGCTTCCAATTCTGTGCGTCATACGCGGGTGCGAAAAACGCGGCCAGCCGGTAGTAGTCGGCCTGCGCGATTGGGTCGAACTTGTGCGAATGGCATTGGGCACAATGCAGCGTCAGTCCCAGCACGTTGCTGGCCACGATCTGCACGGTGTCGAACAACACTTGATGACGAATGTCGGCGGTGTTCAATTCGGGAGCATAGGTCACGTCGGCCGCTTGCCGCAGGAAACCGGTGGCGATCAGCAGATCCTTGATCTCCGGCGTGAACTCGGCGGCGTTTCGCCAATCGACCAGTTCGTCTCCCGCGAGCTGCTCGACGAGAAACCGGTCGAACGGCTTGTCGTGATTGAACGACCGGATCACGTAGTCGCGGTACTTCCAGATGCGTTCGCGTTCCTCAATGATGGCGGCGTCGTTGTCGGAGCCGATCGTATCGACGTAACCGGCGGCATCGAGCCAATGCCGTCCCCACCGTTCGCCGTAGTGCGGTGACGCGAGCAACCGCTCGACGAGCTTTTCGTAGGCGTCGGGTGACTGGTCGTTCAGAAACGCTTCGACCTCGCGCGGGCCGGGCGGCAGCCCAATCAAGTCGAAGGACAGGCGGCGGACCATCGCGAGCGGATCGGCGGCGGCCGAAAAGTTCAATCCCTTCTCTTCGAGTCGTCGAAGTACGAACGCGTCGATCGGTGTGCAGACACGATCCCACTCCCCCGGCTCCCCGTTTGCAAGCGGGGGCCGGGGGGCTGGAACAAGCGGCCGGACCGGCTTGCGAAACGCCCACCACTCACGGTCCTTGGCCTCGATCGGCGGTGCCTCGGCCGGCGTGAGCGGCCCGCCGTCGTACGTCGCCACCGCTCCGGCATCGAGCCACGCGCGAATTACCGCGACGTGTGCGTCGGTGGGTTTCAACTCTTTGCCCGGCGGCATCTGCCGCGACTCGAGCTTCTGAAACAGTAAGCTCTTTTCGGCAGCCCCACGCACGATCGCCGCTCCGCTCCTGCCGCCTGCGAGCAGCAGCGGCAACGTCCGTGTATCCAGACTTCCCACACGCCCCTCACCGCCGTGGCACTTCCAACAATACGCTCGCAAAACCGGAACGACATCCGTTTCAAACTGTAGCCGTTTCGGAGGAGTCAGCGGATTCGCGGACGCTAATGGCGCATCCGCGGAGTCGCCAACGCGGGCGACGAACGACAGGAACAGCGCCAGCACGAGCACGCCCGCAAGCCTGCGAACGATGTCGTCGCGAGTCCTCGAACGACAGTTTGCAAGTGTGCCTCCGGTCAAATCACGCTCCTTGATACGAACGAAGTCTGTTGAGTCGACTCTGCCAGTGCCGCGACAATTTGACAATCGAATCGGGCGCGAAGCAACGCGGCGACGCCAAGTCGACGCAGATTGTAACCTGGGACGATCGTAAAATTCGTGTTTTTCGTCGTCCGTTGCAACACGCCGAGAGCTTTGCTGCAATCTGCCCGGTCTTGAGGTTACTCACCTGAAGCGCGCGGTTCGATTTCATGTATTACGAAACGATCATCGGGCTGGAAGTTCACGTGCAGTTGCAGACGAAGACGAAAATCTTCTGCGGCTGTTCGTCGGCGTTTAACCCGGACAATCCCAACGTGCAGACGTGCCCTGTCTGCCTGGGGCTGCCGGGTTCGTTGCCAGTGATGAACGAGTTGGCGTTTCGGCTCGCGCTCAAGACGGCGATGGCGCTCAATTGTGAGATCGCTCGATTTACGAAATGGGATCGCAAGCAGTACTACTACCCTGATCTGCCGAAGGGATATCAGATCAGCCAGTACGATTTGCCATTCAGCTTCGACGGCTGGGTTGAGATCGACACGGACGTTGAGAAGGGCGCGACGAAAAAGATTCGACTCATCCGTGCTCATCTTGAAGAGGATGCCGGGAAGAACCTGCACGACGAGACCGGCCGCGGCCAAGACAGTTTGGTGGACCTCAACCGCGCGGGCACACCATTGCTGGAGATCGTCAGCCAGCCGGATTTGCGTTCCGCCGCGGAGGCCAAGACGTATCTCGAAGAGCTAAAGCTGCTGCTGACTTACATCGGTGTTTCCGACTGCAACATGCAAGAGGGTTCGTTGCGTTGCGATGCGAACGTCAACCTGCACGTCCACACGGATGATGGCCAGCAGATCGCGACGCCGATCGTCGAAGTCAAGAACCTCAACAGTTTTCGCGGCGTGGAGCAGGCGATCGAATTCGAAGCCGTGCGGCAATTTGACGAATGGAACCAGACCGGTAAGCGGCTAAGTGATGTCTCCAAGCAGACTCGCGGCTGGGACGCGAATCGCGGCACAACCTTCGCTCAACGCGGCAAGGAAGAGGCGAGCGACTATCGCTACTTCCCCGAACCTGATCTGACTCCGGTCACGGTCTCGGACGAGCAACTTGGCCAGTTGCGGTCGGAATTGTGCGAACTGCCGGCCGCGCGAAGACGGCGGTTTCAACAAGAGTACGGGTTATCGCATTACGATTCGTCGGTGATCGTGGCACAAGGCATTCCCTTCGCCCAGTTCTTCGAGGCGGTCGCGCAACTCTGCGGCGACGGCAAGCAAGCCGCCAACTGGATGACGCAAGATGTGTTGCGTGAGTTAAACGCTCGTGGCCGGAGCGGCGATGATTTTCCAGTCCGACCGGCGGTGCTGGGCGACCTATTGAAACGCGTCACCGCTCATCAGATCACGGTGAAGAGTGCTCGCGAAGTGTTCGACGTATTGCTCGCCGAGGCGGACAATGACCGCGAGGTCAGCAGCGCTCGCGTCGACCAGATCATTGCCGAAAAAGGGCTCGCAATCGTCAGCGACACGGGCGCCTTGAGCAAAGTCATCGCGGAGGTCATCGCCAGAAACCCGAAGCCCGTCGCCGACTTCAAGGCCGGCAAACAAGCCGCCGCCGGGGCACTCATCGGCCAAATCATGAAAGAACTCAAAGGCGCCGACGCCAAAATCGTGCGGCAGATGCTGGTCGACGAACTCAGTCAGTGAACTGTGCCGCTCAGCGCGGCGTTCAGTCCATCAGAACCGACACGGCCTTGGCCCGAGGCCTCGGTTAAAACCACTTGCACAAGCTCAGAGGCAATTAAGTCCGGAGCGGCCGTGACCGATTGAGCCACCAACTCGGAAAGGGCCGTGCGAATTTGTCGCAGCACCCCGACCCAGTCGCCAACGGCCGATTGACGGAAGAGCCGCATGGTCGGATACCACGGAGATTCACGGCGGTCGTACATCCAACGCCAGTCGGACACGAAAGACAGTGCTTCCCAGGTACGGACGTCCAAAGCTCCGGCCAAGTGACCTACAGAAGTATCCACAGTGATCACCAGATCCAAATTCTGGATGATCGCGGCGGTATCCATGAATGGACCGGCGGCCTGGTCGAGGTTCGCGCCCAAGTCAAGGAAGTTGAGTTCATCGCGTAACGGCGAAATGTCCGCGTCTTTTTGCAAGCTAATAAACCGAACGCCGGAAATTCCTCCCAGGACGCGCAGTTCCTCCGTCGGGATGACCGGAGCAGGCTCTGGCAACCGATGAGTCAGCCGTCGTTTGGGTTAGTCCCGGAGCAGTCACATCTTCTTCGCCAGCACAAATCGGCGAAGTCCAAACGACCCTTGTACTCCCCAGGATCGGTGTGTGTCGCTTTGGCGGCAGTCGTTTGAAGTCATGACTGGCATGATCGAAATTACTGTCTTCAGTTTCTCAAATGACATTTAGATTACCCAGGTTAGTGTTTAAGGAAAACGAATCGGCGGCCGAGCGACGTCAAAGTCGCATATAGGTTGGCCACATGTTACGGGCGCTGCGACCGGCCTAAAAAATGACGTAAGTCATTTGCAGAATGCTGAGTTGAGAAGTTCAAGGGGCCGTTTCGTCTCTGCCGATTCATTGCTCCAGAACTGCCAATACGGACTGTGAGGCGCTGACCAGCAATGCCTCGCGACGCTGACCTGCTGGCGCGAAACGTGCGCCCCTTGTCAGCGTCTGCTGAGTGCTGGCCGTGACTCAGAAGTCTGCCGTACATCGTATGAAATCTGTTAGCCGAACTGGTCGGTGGGAATCGGATCCGCTGGGAAAATCGCGACGCGCGTCGCGGGCGGTTTCCGGCTTCTCCTCGGTATTTGTGAACCGCCTGTTTGAATCTCGGCACCATCGTTCTGTTCTGGCTGACACTCAAGTCCCAAGGGAAGGAGACGCTGCGTTATGAACTGGATTAAGACCTTAACCGCCGTGGTCGCAACACTG
>CAYSHJ010000578.1:0-10478 GCA_964430385.1 uncultured Planctomycetaceae bacterium | reverse complement strand
CGCCCCGCGAGCGAACAAACTGCGCTCTGCCGCCGTCACACCATGAAACGAGCGCGTTCCAAGAAACAACGCCCCATGCTCCTCGCCCAACTAGAAGCCCGCTACACCGCCTCGTTCCAATGACCTGTCGGGCCGTTGTTTAGAAGTTGTCGCCAACATCGCCTTCGGATGCGGCGGCATCAGACTCATCCTGTCCGGGAATCGGAGTCTGATAGCAATACTCCAATGCCTTTTGCATTGCGAAGATCAACGCGGGAAGATCGGATTGTTGGAACGATGCGGCGTCCCTCCATTGTCCGCTCTTCTGATCGAAGTACCGTCGCGGGTTGATCGTGACGCTGCGGAAGTGGCGAATATCGCCGCCTTCGCTTTCCGTCTCGTTGAGCCAGATCGCAACGCCGATTCCACTGGCGAATGGGCCGATCTTTTTCTCCGGCGGTTTCTGTGGACGAGGCTTCGTGTCGTTGGGCATGACGTATCCCTTGTGCGAAAGAACGCTGGTCTCTCTGAGTGAGAGGCATCAAGCGAATTGCTTGGTGCAACGACGACGGTGCCACAAGCAATGTCATTGCGCAAGCGGATGTGGACGATTTTCCGCCGCAGACGATCGGTATTATGGACTCTTTGATTGCCTCCGCCTTGAGGGGATGTGTGCGTCGCGTTGTAATCGGCGTCCTTAGAGTTCTGCCGAGCATGGCAGTCAGCAACATGAGGATGCCGCTTGTGACCACACGACAGATTAAGAGCGATCCCGCGCCTGCCCGGCTCCGTTCCGGGTCAGGCGGCATTTACAGACGCACCCAGAACTCCGCATTCAGCCTCTCATGCCGGAGAGACTGCTAATGCCATCGACGCTTTTACCTGGCACGGAAGTGCGGTCGCGCGGGCTGCGATGGGAAGTGGTCTCCAGCGAGAATCTGGGACCGGAGACGTTGTACCGGTTGCGTGGGCTGGAGAATGCCGTTCTCGGTGAAGAACTGGATGTCCTGAGTCCATTTGAAGAAGTCGAACCGCTCCAGCACGAACTGCGGCCGGAGCGGGCCGCTCCGTTGCCGAACTGGCTCGTTTACCATCAGGCGTTCTTGTTGGAGCAGGCACTTGGTCCGACGGCATTGCTGGCGGCGCAGCCGGGGCGGTTGCGGATTGAGCCGTATCAGTTGGTGCCGGTGTTGCGAGCGATCCGCATGAGCCGCGTGCGGATGCTGTTGGCGGACGGCGTTGGCCTCGGAAAGACCATCCAGGCCGGCTTGGTGATCACCGAACTGGTTGCGCGGCGACTCGCGCATCGTGTGTTGATCGTGTCGCCGGCTGGGCCGTTGATGGACCAGTGGCAGGTGGAAATGTCGGAACGCTTCGGGCTGCGGCTGGAGATCATTGATCGGCAGAAGTTGGAGGACATTCGCCGCAACACAGAACTCGGCTCGAACCCGTTTGATCATGTCGCCCTCGGCCTGGTGTCCGTCGATTTTCTGAAACAGGAACGAGTCCTCGATCAGCTTGAGCGAGCCAGCTATGACGTCATCGTCATTGACGAGGCTCACCACTGCACGGACGCAGGCACTGCTCAGGAGCGTGAGGACTCGCAGCGCCGCCGGCTGGCACAGGTGCTCGCGCGACGGTGCGACTCACTGATTCTGCTCACGGCCACGCCGCACGATGGCAATGACCGGTCGTTCGCGTCGCTCTGTGAATTACTTGATCCCTCGCTTGTTGATGGTCGCGGTGTATTGCGGGCCGATCGCTTTCGATCACATGTGGTTCGGCGTTTGAAAAGGCATGTGCTCGTCGCCGATCCTGACAATCCCGGCCAGAAGAAACCGCTCTTCCCAGATCGTGAAGTGACACCGGTGCCGGTTGTTCCGGACGCAGACAAGCATCGGGCTTTCATTGAACTGCAACGCGCCCTGTTGGATCTCGTCGCTCCGGAGTTACGACGAGCCTTCCGAACGCGAAACTACAGCAATGTTCTCGCCTGGATGGCATTACTGAAGCGGAGTGTTTCGACCGTTGTCGCGTGCGAGCGGACGCTGACCGCTGTCGCTTCGCGGTTTCAACACTTCCTGACGGACACCGCCGAATTGCAGGAGACCCGCCGTCAGCGAGTCAGCTCGCTTCGCGACTACGAGCGACGCCTTGAGCGCTTCGGCTCCATCAGTGCCGACGAAGAGCAAGAGCACGACTTGCTCGCCGCCGAAGACCTGGCGCAGCAACTGGCCGAAGCGCACCGTGAGATCAGACGCGGCTCGTATCAGCAGTCGAAGGTGGCCGACATCGTGCTGCACCTCGACGAGTTGGTCTCGTTGGCACGCGCCGCTCAGGCTCACGATCCGAAGTTGGATGTGATCGTCCAGAGCGTCCGCGACATCCGCAAAGCCGAGCCGCGAGCCAACGTCTTGATCTACACCGAATACATCGACAGCCAGCGAGCCGCCGTCGAGGCGCTGAAAGCCGCCGGCTTCTCGCACATCGTGACGATGAACGGCCAGGATGACGAAAAGACCCGCGCCGCAACGACCGAGCGATTCCGCGAACACGAAGACCTGATCCTCGTCAGCACCGACTCAGCCGCCGAAGGTCTCAACCTGCATCAGCGTTGCCATCATCTGTTGCACCTCGAATTGCCGTTCAACCCGAACCGCCTGGAGCAACGCAACGGCCGCATCGACCGCTACGGTCAATCGAAGGTGCCGCTGGTTCGTTACCTCTATCTGTGTGGCACGTTTGAAGAGCGAATCCTGTTGCGGCTGATCGCCAAATACGAGAAGCAGCGTGCTCTGCTGACCTTTGTTCCCAACACGCTCGGCCTCACGTCCAGCGAAGCGGGTCAGGCGCGGCTGCTGAAGGGATTCATCGACGAGGACGCCAAGCTCTTCAAGAAGGAACCGATGCTGTTCGACTTCCACCAAGAGGACGAATCGAGCGGCGCGGACGAGGCCACGCGTGAGTTGCTGGAAGAGATCGACCGCAGCCTGCACGGCTTTCGGCAAGCGGCGCAGACGAACAAGTGGCTCGGCGACGAAGGACTCAATGCCGATGAGAAACTGGTCCAAGAGGCCACGGCCGCGCGGGAGAAAGGTTCCAAGGCGGAACACGTCGATCTCGCCCGCTTCGTGTCTGATGCCATCTTGCTGGATGGCGGCGAGGTCATCGGTTCGCTGGAGGCCGAGCACTTCGCCGTGAAGATTCCGCCCGCTTGGGTTCACGGTCTGAACAACTTGCCGGGCTACGATGCCGACGCTCGGCTGGTGCGACTGACGACGCGATTGGAAGTCACGTCGGATGACGCCGGCCACTCCATCGGCTTTCTGGGCCGAGCACATCCGCTGGTCCGTCGCGCCTTGGATCGCGTGCGCAACTTGTCGTTCGGTGGCGCGGCCAGTCGAGGCCAAGACCCGCGGGCGAGTGCAATCCGTGCCCAAGTCTCGGAGCCGACGTTGCTCTTCACGTTCCTGGGTCGCGTCGCCAGTCGGCAGGGCCGTGAACTCGAACGAGTGCTCGCCGTCCAACTCACCCGCTCCGGCGAGACAGTGTTTTATCCCTCAGCCGATGACTGGTCGCAGTGGCTTGATCCGAAGAATGCGATTCGGACGACGGACGTGTGGACTCGTCATTTTGAAAAGTGGGCTGGCAGCGGCAACGAACTGGCTCGCGACCAAGCGAAGCGTGGATTTGAGCCGTTCGCTCAAGAGTTCGTGGCCGAGCGGCGGCTGACCTTGAATCGCGAGCGAGCCAGCCAAGATGAGTGGCTCAAGCTGCGGGCGACCGAGATCACCGGCACGACCGGACGCCCGACAACCAGAGAGCTCGATCTGTTCGACACAAACTCCGCCGCACTACAGCCAACACAAGCAGCCGCGTGGCACTCGCTCGAAGACCCGGCCGCGCGGTTGGCGGCGTTTCAAGCCGACCGCGAGCAGTCACCGAAGGACCGCAGCGAGGCGAATGGCGTGCTGGAGATATATCGTCAGCGGCAGAAAATTTTCGATGACCTCTTGGACCTGCGCGAACCGGAAATCTTTCCGCTGGGCGTCTTGATGCTGATCCCGGAAGCGAGCAATTGATCGTCGTAAGGAATTTGGAGAACAACATGACAACTGGTGTAACTGCGACGAGGCCACCGACCGCGTTTATCTCATACTCCTGGGATGATGAAGCCCACAAAGCCTGGGTGAAGGACTTCGCGACCCGTCTCCGCGGTGATGGCATCGATGCCAAACTTGATCGATGGGAAGCCGTCCCAGGAGATCAGTTGCCAGCCTTCATGGAGCAAGCAATTCGAGAGAACGACTTCGTGCTCATTCTCTGTACGCCGAAATACAAGGTTCGCTCCGAACTACGCAAAGGAGGCGTCGGGTACGAGGGCGACATTATGACTGGCGAATTATTGACGACCGGCAATCAGCGGAAGTTCATCCCAATTCTCCGTGACGGCGATCCCGGCACAGCATTACCCAATTGGCTTCAAGGGAAGTATCGAATTGATCTGAGAGGAAACCCATACTCAGATGAGCAGTACAAAGATTTGACGACCACTTTGCTTAACGGACGGGAGCAACCTCCTCCTGTTGGGGTGCGGCCACCCTCTGCGACGCCGACGGTTTCCTTACGTGAGGCAAGCAAACAGTTCCTTGCCTATGACGAGCCTGCGACTTCTTCGTTTGAACCAATTGGCATCGTCGGAGTAATTGCCGACGAAGTTGGTGAGCCGCGAAATGATGGAACTCACGGAAGCGCGCTTTATGCCGTGCCGCTCAAATTGTCACGTGCCCCATCGCGCGAATGGTCTGATTTGTTTATTCGCACTTGGGACTACCCACCCGAATTTACGACCATGCACCGGCCCGGAATTGCTCGGGTCCAAGGAGATCGCATCATCTTGACGCGGACCACCATCGAAGAACTTAAGGACGTGCATCGCAAAACGCTGAAACTCGTTGTTGATGAGGTCAATAGGCAAATTGAAACGGTGGTCGCCGCGAGGCAACAAGCTGAACAGTCAAGAATCCGCGAGGTTGAATCGCATCGTGAGCGAGTCCGAAATCTTGCGGATGAGATCGACTTTGCGTGAGACACGTCACGCAACGATGCACTTTGGAAAATGCGACAATGTCATTGGATCTCACCGACTGCCAGTTCCACGGCCCGGCCCTTCCCGAACCGTTCGTCAAGTTCGAACTGGAGAAGGAACTCACGCGCCTCAAGCTGCTCGGCAAGACGACCGGGGCCGAAGGCAAGCAGCTCAAAGAGCAGTGGGACATCTATCGGCGGAAGCTGCGTGCGTTGGCGGCGAACGGCGGAGACATCCGCGTCTTCAATCACGTCATCGAGCCGTTGATGTCGCATCTCGGTTACAAGAAGTACGAGCACGCCGACAAAGTGCAGACGCGCGAAGATCGTGAAGACGGTGGGCTGCTGCTCATCACGGAAGACGACCAGCACAAGCTCCGCGTCTGGAACACGTCGTTCAACGAAGACCTCTACGCTCCGGCCAAGCGCGGCCGAGCGTATCGTTTCAGTCATCAGCGGATTGCTCAACGAGTGCTGCTCGCGTCAGGCGAGCGACTCGGCCTGCTGACCAACGGCGTGCAGTTGCTGCTGTTGATCTCCGATCCCGCGCGGCCCGATTCGACCGTCACCATTCCGCTCGATCCCGGCTGGAGGGCGAGCCGTGAGGTTCCCGATTCGTTCCGCATGTTTCTCGCGCTCGCTTCGCCGGGCGGCGTTCAAGCGATTCCGGAACTGGTCGATAAGGCTCGGCTGCAACAGGCCCGCGTCACGAAGGAATTGCGAGTCCAGGCACGTCAGGCGGTCGAGCATTTCCTTCAAGAGGTGCTGGAGCATCCCGACAACCGCGAATGGCTTGGCCGACAAACCGACCGCGAAGTTTTGGCCCGTCAGCTTTGGCGCGAAGGACTGATCACGATCTATCGGCTGCTGTTTGTGCTCAAGCTCGAAGCCAGTGACGACTCGGCTCGATTGTTTTCGTTTGCCTCGACGGCGCTCTGGCGGAACACGTTCTCGCCCAGCATGGCTCTGTCCCGTTATGCCCGCGATCTGTTGGAGCACGGTGCCGAGACCGGCCAACTGCTCGAACAGGGTCTGCGTTCATTGTTCCGCATGTTCGAGCGGGGACTGCAATGCACCGAACTGAAAGTCATGCCGCTGGGCGGAACGTTGTTCGGTCCCAAGGCCACGCCGATCCTGTCGCAAGTGAAATGGGGCGAGCGTGCCGTCGCGTGCCTGCTTGACCGGCTGCTCTGGACTCCGAAACGGCGCGGAGCCGACACGCGCGAGCGAGTCCATTACGGCTCACTCAATGTCGAAGACCTCGGCCGCGTTTACGAAGCCCTGCTCGAATTGGAGACTGGCATCTCGATCGAGCCAATGTGCCGCTTGCGTCGCCAGAAGCTCGAAGTGGTCGTCCCCGTCGCGCAAGGCGAGAAGTATAAGCCGGCCGTCACGTCTCCTCTCCCCTTGGGAGAGAGCCAGGGTGAGGGAGCCGAAGTCACAGACGACGACGATGCCGAATCCGACGAAGCGAACGAGTCCGCCGACGAAGCTCCCGCGCGCGGCAAGAAGACCAAAGTCGAATGGATCGAAGCCATCCCGCCCGGCCGCTTCTTCCTCCGCGTCGGCCTCGGCCGCAAAGCGAGCGGTTCGTATTACACGCCGCATTCGTTCGTGAGGTTTCTGGTGCAGGAGACGCTCGGCCCGCAGGTGGCTGAACGCAGTCCGCAGGACAATCCGCTGCCGTTGGAGATTCTCAAGCTGAGGGTGCTCGACCCGGCGATGGGGAGCGGACACTTTCTGGTCGAGGTGTGTCGCTTTCTCGGTCGTTTGTTGTACGAAGCCTGCCGGCTGTGCGACGAGAAGGCTCTGGCGGCGGAACGTCGCGCGGAGAAGGGCAGCCCAGCCGATCGCGCGGCTGCTCTCGAAGAAGCCCGGCAGTGGCGGCAGCGGATCATCGACCTGCCTGATCCGGACGGCGAGTTACTCAACTATCTCCCCAGCCGTTCGCCCGAAGGCGAGGAGTCCGGCCTTTCGCAGCAGCGAGCCGAAGCTCTGTGTCGGCGGCTGGTGGCGACGCATTGCTTGTATGGCGTGGACAAGAACCCGCTCGCCGTGGAACTCGCCAAGCTGGCGTTGTGGCTGGAATCGCACGCCGAGGGGATGCCGCTGACGTTTCTCGATCACCGCTTGGTGCTGGGCGATTCGCTGACCGGCCCGTTCTGGGACAAGCTCATCTATCGTCCCAGCAACCCCAGCGAGCCGGTGCAGAATCTGTTCGCGAAAGATTTGAGCCTGAAGTTCAAGAACGCGCTGGGCGAAGCGATCCGCTATGTGCGAGACCTGGAAGCGGGCGTCGGTGCAACGGTGGCGGAGAACGAACGCAAAGAGCGGACAAAACGGGAACTCGACCAAGCCCTGCGTCCGTTCCGCATCGCGGCGGCCGCGTGGAGCGGCGGCGTCATGCTCGGCCCCACACACTGCGACGACCACGCCTACACCGAGTTGCTGCAAACCATCGCCAACACCGGCGACCTGCCCGATCGCATCGAGTCCCCGCGCCTGCGCACGATGATCGCTCGCGGATTGGCCGTTGACGAAGTCCCGGAAGAGCGGACTCGACTCTACGAACTGCTGCAATCCGGCCGCTGCGTTCCCGCCTTGTCATTTGATCTGACCTTTCCCGAAGTCTTCTTTCCAACCGGCGTGCCTTTCGGTCGCCAAGGTTTTCATTGCGTGCTCGGCAATCCGCCGTGGGATGCGATCCAGTTCAAGTCGAAAGAATTCTTCGCCGCGTTCGACTTTGAGATTCTCAACGCGCCGACCAAGCGAGAGCGCGAGGCCATTGAACGGCGATTGATTGCCGACCCGTCGTGTGGGCCGCTGTTCGCGCGATACAAGGAAGACTTCGAGGAGTTGAAACGGGCAAACGATGTGCTCTACGAGTATCAAAAAGTCTACATCGAAGGCGACTTGGCCGGCCGGCAAGCCGATGCCTTCCGGGTATTCATGGAGCGAAACGCCCAACTGCTGACGAGGGCTGGTTGGACCGGCGTCGTTGTTCCGTCCGCCTTCCACGCGAACGAGGGCGCGACCGGCGTCCGACGACTGTACCTATTGCGTCTCAATCTTCGGCATTGCTACTCATTCGAAAACCGACGCAAGCTGTTTGAAATCGACTCGCGATTCAAATTCGCAACGGTCATCGCCAAAGCTGGCGAAGCGACAACAGAGTTTTCATGCGCATTCTACCTACATGACGACGAGTGGCTGTTCGGCAACGGAAAGACTCGCCCTGCACTTCGTTATTCACTTGAGTTCGTGCGTCGAGCTGGCGGCGAATACCTCAGTCTGCCGGAGCTTCAGAACGACGAGCACCGACAGGTCGCCGAGGCCATGTATTCGAAATCGGATACTCTCGGCAATATGCTCGACACCGAAGAGCTTCGACTGCAAGGGCCTCCTGCGGTGTTGCACATGTCCCACGAGTCCGTGCGTTTCGTACCCAGTCACGCGATTTCGGCGTTAGAAGACGCTCGCATCAATTCAGCAGCGAGTGCCGTCAATCTCTCGCAACTGCTACTTGTTGAGGGCAAGTGCTTCTGGCAATTTCAAGACGTGTGGAGCGACTCCCCAAGGTACACCGTGCCCCTTGGCAATCTGAGCGACAAGTCCTCGATCATCCAACGTGCCGGCATGTTCCAATTGGGCGTCCGCGCGATTGCCAGTGCAACGAATGAACGAACATCAGTTGCTTGCATGCTGCCGCCGGGAGTGGCATTCGGCCACAGTTGTTTCATCGACTCAACACCCGGCCTGTATTCCCGACGTCTGGCGTTCTCCGCTGTATTCAACTCGTTCGCATTTGATTGGATCATTCGACAGTTTGTTGGTTCCAACGTGTCACTCTTCATCATTCGACTCTGCCCATATCCCAAGGTGTTGCCGTCGAAATTACTCGCTCACTGCGCCCTTCGTCTGACCTGCAACCACGCGGGCTACGCCCCGTTGTGGCGTGAGCAGTTGGGCGAGTCGTGGCGAGAGTCGGGTCATCCGCCTTTGACGTGGCCGGTGCTGTCCGGCGACGACGAGCGTTGGCGGGTGCGCGCCGCCATCGACGCCGTCGTCGCCGACGCCTACGGACTCTCCCGCGACCAGTACGCCCACGTCCTCTCCACCTTCAGCCACTCCAGCTACTAGCGCGCCCCCGACCTCTGCCTCGCCGCCTTCGACGAACTCCAACACCTCGGCATCGAAGCCTTCACGAAAAAACACGACCCCTACTGGGACATCCCCCTCAACGAATCCCTCCCCCAACCCGTCATCAACCTGCCGATCCCCGGAGATGAAGACCCAGCGGTCACCGACGGCGTACTCCAACTCACCGGCGTACCTAAGAAGTCACGCAAAAAGAAAGCGACGAATTGAGCCGTGGAACCTCATCAAAGTAAGGAGGATGAGGTTGATTCGCCAAACGACGACGAGATCATGGTGGCGCGAATGAAACACCAAAACGACACCGAAAAATCTCGCCAGATTTGGCGGTAAGGCCATTCGGACACAAGTGCTGGAGGAGTCAACAGAATGACGAGACGAATCGCAGAACTGATCGAACAGTTGGAAGTCGATGTGTGGCGAGAATCCTGTGGATTTTCCGATGAGATGGCGAAGGCGCAGGAAGCCCTTTGGTGTCCAACCGCATCCGACGCCGATCGCTGTGCGGCATTGACTGAATGGATTGCTTCGCAAAATCAGCCTTGCTTGTTTGGACGGCTCGCGGCGAAGCTGGGGTTTCTGCGATTCTGCGTTATCCCCGAAGCAACCCTGCTCGAATCCGATGAAGCTGTTCAAGATCAGATTCAAACCGCGCGAACTCTGTGGACGCGAGATGGGTACGAAGGCAAGTGCAGCGGTTTCGTCATTCTGGCGGTGTCGGAGCGGATCGCTCGCGCGAAACCAAGTCCAACGCTGATGGAACTAGCCTGCCGTCTTTGCTCTTTGTATCTACTGGATGAGATCGTTCCGGACAAGATTTTCCACGATACCATCGAATTGGAGAAACCCGGCTCGGAGCGCGTCGTGTGGACGTGGAAGGCTGGCGTGAACTACTTCTCGGCGCAGGGCGATCAACGCTGGTGGCACGATCATCGAATTCCCGGCGGCATCGCCTTTTCAACCAACTCGGTTGGCCACATGGTGAAATCTGGAATCCTAGCGACAGTGATGCGCGAAGTGGACGCGGCATTGGGCGTTGAGGCCGAAGAATGGTCGCTTTCAAAAGTTGACTCACTCCACAAGGCGCACGTGCTTGCCATGCAAACGATTGGACTTGCCGCCGACACAGTTTCGGGGAAAGCCACGCAATTGCTTTCATCGCCGATCGGGACCGGACCAGCGGCCACTCGGATTGCTGGGCTGCCATCTGCGTTGCAGGAGAAAGACACGACCAAGTACATCGGGTATTACCACAC
>CAYSHJ010000577.1:0-7343 GCA_964430385.1 uncultured Planctomycetaceae bacterium | reverse complement strand
TGCCGTTTGCGATGCCACGGTTCTGGCACAGTCAGCAGATTGCCTGTTTGGCAGTCGCGCTAGTGCTGGGCGCGGTTGGCCTATACGTCATGAGCCACGGACCGCGCGAGGACTCGGACGCGGGACAAGTTTCGAAGTGGAAGCCGACTCGCCCGGGTAGGCGATTTCGCATGCTGACGTTGTACACGCGCGACGGCTGTCACCTGTGCGACGAGGCATTGGAATTACTCCAGCGATACACGGCCTATTTGCCGGCGATTCACGAAGTCGACGTAGATGCCGATCCCGCATTGCGAGAGCGCTTCGACACGGCAGTGCCGGTCGTCGAGATCGACGGCAAGATTCGCTTTCGCGGTCGAGTCTCCGAACTGCTGTTACGTCGTTTGATCGAAGGGACTCCGACCGCCTGAGAACACATGGGACGGATTTGCAATCCATCCTACGATAGGGAGGCTCGCCGTGATCGGAACTTTTGGGATGTTTGTGAAGCTCCCTGAACCAGGGCGAGTGAAGACTCGGCTGGCCGCCGCGATTGGCGACGAACGGGCCACGGAGCTGTACCGAGCCTTCTTGATCGACCTGATTCCTAGATACAGCGACTTGCGAGCGCGACGAGTCTTGGCCTACTCCCCCAACAACGAAGTCACACGCCGGTTTTTCGAGCATCTCTCCCGAGGAGCCTATGAACTGTGGCCGCAACCGGAGGGACCGCTGAGCCGGCGCATGCAGATCTTCTTTGAAGCGTTTGGCCCGGAACCGACGGTGCTGATCGGTTCGGACAGCCCGACGTTGGCAAAGTTTGAAGTCGAGTACGCTTTGCAGCGGTTGCAAGCGGTCGATTGCGTGCTGGGACCGGCGGCGGATGGCGGTTTGTATTTGATCGGCCTCAAAGCAGGCCCGTGGCCGATTTTCAGCAAGGTCAAATGGAGTACTTCGCGAGTGCTCGAACAAATACTGGCCGAGGCTCGGCGCTTCGGCGCGTCCCTCGAAGTGCTGCAACTTTGGTACGACGTGGACACACTCGACGACGTCAATTTTCTGCGCGGACACCTCGCGGCACTAAAGATCAGCCAGCCCAACGTGTTCTGTGGTCTCGGGCAGACGGAGATCATGCTGGATGTTATCGACGGCCGGCCGGTACTATAATCCCCACCCATGACGGGACTGGGTTGCCGCCGCAAGCGATCGCTTGGCACTTCTGCGGCGCGTGACCTGAAGTCCGCCGTGGCCGGATGACAGCGTCTGTCGCCGATCGCGGTGCCGTCCGAAAATATCTCTGAAGAGTTCGCAATGGCCAAAACCTCGTCACCCATGACAACGCCGTCGAGGATCTTGATCGCCGACGACAATGAGCAGAATCGTGAACTGCTCGAGGCGTATCTGTCGGGCGGGGCTTATGAAATCGAGATGGCTCGCGACGGGGCTGACACGCTCGACAAAGTCAAATCCTTCGAGCCAGACTTAGTGCTGCTGGACATCATGATGCCCAAGCTCAGCGGCTATGAGGTTTGTCAGCGGCTCAAGGGCGACACGAATACGCACGACATCCCGATCTTGATGGTCACCGCGTTGAACGAGATGGGTGACATCGAGAAGGCTGTGGCCGCCGGCTGCGACGACTTTCTAACGAAGCCGGTGAATCGGTTGGAGCTGACAACGCGAGTTCGCTCGCTGCTCCGCGTGCGGCACTTGACGAACGAGCGAGACCGGCTGCTGGCGTATCTCGCGGAAGTCGAAGCCGCGCTCGGACCACGCGGAATCGGCAAGCGATGACGGACCAGGTCATTCTGAAACCTCGTCACGCCTTGCCGTTTTTCAAGCGCCACCCTTGGGTTTTCGCGGGAGCGATCCGCACGATTCAAGGCGAGCCACAAACGGGGGACGAAGTCGCGTTGGTGTCACACGAAGGGCAATTCATCGCGCGCGGACTGTTCAATCCGCACAGCCAGATCCGCCTGCGACTGTACTCGTGGGACGCGGACAAACCGCTCGGCCGCGAGTTTTGGAAAGCCGGGTTGCAGTCGGCGTTGCAACTGCGTCAGGCCTTGTTTGCCACATCCGGCGAGGTCACGGCCTATCGGCTGGTCAACAGCGAGGCGGATGGACTGTCAGGGCTAACCGTGGATCGCTACGACCGCTGGCTGTCGATGCAATTCACAAGCTTGGCGCTGGCGCGGCGACAAGAAACGTTCGTGGAACTGCTGCGCGAGTTGACTCAGCCGGCGGGCATCTGGTTGCGAACGGAAAAAGGAATGCACGAGGCCGAGGGTTTGGAGATCTCCGATGGCCTGCTCTGGGGCGAACAGCCGCCGAGGCCGCTCACGATCGGGGAACACGGCCTGCGTTGGGAAGTTGATCTGACCGAAGGCCAAAAAACCGGCACCTATCTGGATCAACGAGACAATCGCCGCGAGGTGGCTCGCTATGTTGCGGGACATCGCGTGCTAGATGTCTTCTGCTACGCCGGAGGTTTCGGCATCGGAGCTTTAGTCTGGGGTCACGCGCGCGAAGTGTTGGCCGTCGATTCTTCTGAAGCCGCGCTGACGTTGGCTCGCCGTAACGCGGAGCTCAACGGTGTCGCCGATCGCTGGCGAGGCGATCGTTCGGACGGATTCAGAGCGTTGGAACAACTCCGCGACGCGGGCGAGAGGTTTGATACCGTCGTGCTCGATCCGCCCAAACTGGCTCGCGGTCGAGCCGCGTTACCGCAGGCACTGCGCGCCTATCACAGCTTAAACCACTTGGCCGTTTCCGTGCTGAAGCCGGGCGGCTTGCTGGTCACATGCTGTTGTTCAGGCCTCGTGAGGCGCGAGGACTTTGAACAGATGTTGGCGGACGTCGCGATTCTATCGCGCCGCCACATTCGCATCCTGGAAACTCGCGGCGCCGCGCCGGATCATCCACTCTCGCCGTTCTGTCCGCAGAGCGATTACCTCAAGTGTTACGTCTGCGCGGTGGAGTAACCGACCAAGACCGTCCCCTTGCGGCGTTTGCCGGCTTCACGGTTTTTGTGGCGTGGTCTTCGCCGCACCCCACCAGGTTCATCCGCCTTGTCGCTGCCGAGGCACCTTGTCGTAGAAACCGCAGGACAATTCCGCGGTGGATTTTGGGAGGCATGATTCCGATGTCCATCGTGACCACTACAACCCGCGTTGCATTGGCCCGATTTCAAACTGAGTCCTTCGCCCCGATGCAAATCAAATCAGAGTTCTCTTACCGCGCGGGTTGACTTGACGCCACAGACCTCGAGCCATTTCTTAGAGCTGGATCAAGGTCAAAGCGATCAAGATTCATCACCTTGTTCCAGGCCGCCACGAAGTCGTTCACAAACTTCTGCTCGGCGTCGTCAGCGGCATAGACTTCCACGATGGCTCGAAGTTGCGAGTTCGAACCGAACACGAGGTCGACGCGACTGCCAGTCCATTTAACCTGGCCCGTCTTCCGGTCCCGTCCTTCGAAAAAGTGTTCGCACACCTTGGACTTCTGCCACTCCGTATTCATGTCCAGGAGGTTCACGAAGAAGTCATTGGTTAACGTCTCGGGACGCTTCGTGAGGACACCAAGCTGGGGGTAACCTGAGTTGGCATTCAGCACCCGCATCCCGCCGATGAGAACGGCCATCTCCGGAGCAGTCAGCGTGAGCAGGTGGGCTCGATCGATCAGCAACTCTTCCGCCGGTCTGTCGTGTGCGTGACCGAAATAGTTGCGGAATCCATCTGTAGTCGGTTCGAGCATCGCAAAGGATTCCACGTCGGTCATCTCCTGCGACGCGTCGGTGCGCCCGGGCGAAAAGGGAACCTGAACGTCGTGCCCGGCCTTCTTCGCAGCTGCCTCAACGGCGGTACAACCGCCAAGCACAATGAGATCAGCCAGGGAGACCTTCTTGCCGCCGGCCTGTGAGCTGTTGAAATCCTTTTGAATTTTCTCGAGTGCCTGCAAGACCTTCGCGAGTTCAGCCGGTTGGTTGGCTTCCCAAACTTTTTGCGGTGCGAGGCGAATGCGAGCCCCATTCGCACCTCCCCGTCTGTCGGTCCCGCGGAAGGTGGACGCTGAAGCCCAGGCGGTCGAAACCAGTTGCGAAATGGGAAGTCCCGACGCGAGGATTTTGCTTTTGAGGCCAGCGATCTCCTGCTTGTCAATCAATTTATGATCGACTGCTGGGACAGGATCTTGCCACAATTGCGGCTTGGCAACCAACGGACCCAAGCATCGCGTGACGGGCCCCATGTCGCGGTGCGTCAGTTTGTACCACGCCTTGGCGAAGGCGTCGGCGAACTCTTTCGGGTTCTCATGGAACCGCTTTGAAATCTTTGCATAAGCCGGGTCCATCCTCAGTGCCAGGTCGGTAGTGAACATTATCGGGGCGTGAGACTTCTTCGGATCGTGAGCGTCCGGCACGGTTTTCTGCGCAGCGGGATTCGTCGGAACCCACTGCCAGGCACCGGCGGGACTCTTCGCCAGATCCCAATCGTAGCCCAACAGATGAACGAAGTAGCCGTTGGACCATTTGGTCGGGGTGGAAGTCCACGCCCCTTCCAGACCGCTGGTAATCGTGTCGCCGGCGTTGCCCTTACCAAACTTATTCTTCCAGCCGAGGCCTTGCTCTTCGAGGCTGGCCCCTTCGGGTTCAGGACCCACGCTTTCCTTCGGACTCGCTGCGCCATGAGCCTTGCCAAACGTATGTCCGCCGGCAATCAGGGCGACGGTTTCCTCGTCATTCATCGCCATGCGACGAAACGTCTCTCGAATGTCCTTGGCCGCGGCAAGCGCACTTGGCTTACCGTTCGGTCCCTCCGGATTGACGTAGATCAAGCCCATCTGCACGGCAGCGAGCGGATTATCGAGTTTCCTGTCACCGCTGTAACGCTTGTCTCCCAGCCACTCGCTTTCCGGCCCCCAGTAAATATCCTGTTGCGGCTCCCAGACGTCCTCGCGACCGCCAGCGAATCCAAACGTCTTGAACCCCATCGACTCGAGGGCAACGTTACCGGTCAAGACCATCAGGTCGGCCCATGAGATGCTCCGGCCGTATTTCTGCTTGATCGGCCAGAGCAGTCGACGTGCCTTGTCGAGGTTGGCGTTGTCGGGCCAACTGTTGAGGGGCGCAATGCGCTGCAGGCCGTAGGATGCGCCGCCGCGGCCGTCGGAGATGCGATACGTCCCCGCACTGTGCCAGGCCATCCGAATGAACAGCGGACCATAGTGGCCGTAGTCGGCGGGCCACCAGTCCTGTGACGTCGTCATGAGCTCCTGGAGATCCTTCTTCACGGCCTCCAGATCGAGTTTCTTGAACTCCGCAGCGTAATTGAAATCCTCGCCCATGGGATTGCTCTTGGGCGAATTTTGATGAAGGATCTGCAGGTTCAACTGATTCGGCCACCAGTTTCCGTTCGACATGGTCCCAGCCGCCGTGTGCCTTTCCGACGTGGGGCGGTGAGTTCCACCGATCACTGGGCATTCAGCAGCGGGCTCGATTTTTTCTCTGACCGGTTTTGCGGGTTGCGACTTCTGCTGATTCTCAGCCGGTCGACCGCCACTCTCAGTCGGAGGCTTTGCGTTGGTGGCCTGGGCCAGAAGCGCGCCGACATCGGCCCGCAGGAAACAGCCAAGGGCCAACCCAGCAAGCAAGACTGAACTTGTTCCCAGGATTCGTCGCATCGCGTGCCTTTGAGCCGATCCCTTCGCGGTCGTGGTGACTGACATGATTTCTCCTCGTGTTTATTTCAGAGTTGGTTGGTCTGATTTCAAAGCTGCGTTTTTTGGCTGTTCAGTCTGTCGCTTTTAGTTTCTCCAAGAGACACTCCGGACACGTGCCCCAGTAAACCACTTCCGCTTCATCGATCTGGTAACCGGAATCGGCGGATGCGGTCAAGCAGGGCGCTTCGCCTACGGCGCAATCGACATCCGCCGTCTTGCCGCAGGTGCGACAGATCACGTGGTGATGGTTGTCACCAACCCGATCCTCGTACTGGGCCGGCGAACCGGCAGGCTGGATGCGACGAACGAGCCCTTTCTCTGCGAGGAGGCTGAGGGTGTCGTAGACCGCCTGTCGGGAGATGGTGCCGATTTCGGTCCGAACTTGCTCGGCGATTTCGTCCGCTGTGCAGTGGGGCCGAAACGACACCGCCCGCACCACGGCCAGACGCTGGGCCGTGACCTGAAGACCGCAATCGCGCAAGAGGTTGGCTGGATCTTTCAGCATTCCGCCATGGTAGGAAAACTATGGATGCAGTCAAGGAACAGACTGAGTCCAATTCTTGATTTAAGAAACTCATTTGGCCCATCCCCGAGTCGGGCTCTAACCAGCCTCATGGAGCGTCGAAGTGGCGACTGGATCCTAATTCTGCAACTCACGGTATGACAATAGGTTCCGTAAAATATCTGTGGATCGTTCGTGAAATCGCGTGTGTGTTTGAACTGACGCAACGGGACTGCCGGACTCGTATAAACCGCTTCCCCTGAATGAACATCGAGAACGCCGTCTCGGTGTGCAACTCGCAGGATTCCTTTCAGCACGAGTATGACGGTGAATCGGTCGCAGTCATCGCCATGCCGGTACACTGGTGAACCTTCAGCATCTTTCGGATTGCCGCCAGCGATGCGGACATCTTCTCGACGCGGTGCGGTTCCCGTGCCGTCGTCAAGATCGCCGTGGCGGATCAAGGAGTTCATGGTGCTCATAAGAGGCTTCAAGTCAGTTCTTGAGGACGATGTTGCGGATCGCGATAACGATCTCGGCCGCACAGGATGCCCGATGCCTGCGGGCCGCCGACGTGTTTGCCGCCGCTGTACGCGATCAGGTCCACACCACGCCGGCTGAATGCCGTCAGGTTTTCGATCGGCGGCATCGCGAATGCGCCGTCGATGATCACCGGCAGGCTGTGTCGATGCGCGAGTTCGATCACGGCGTCGAGACTCGGTTGCTCGCTCAAACCCAGCCAGACGAAGCCAATCTCGGCGATTCTTGGGTGACCGAGACCATCGATTCCGCTGCCAACGCTGGCCAGATCCGAAAAAAGGTTCTTCCGACTCAAGCGTACACAGACGCAACTCAGAACCATGATTGGAATTGAGAAGCTGGATTTGGGAAGGCCTGGCTCCGATGTCCAATAGAGTCAAACAGGATGGCCCTGGCGGAGAACTCCCCGCCAGGGCCTGACACGCCATTGGCGCATCGGAGACCGGGATATACCTTGGCAGGTTGCTTCCCAGCAGAGCCTGCCGCCGTTTCTCCCGGCTCTCGTCTTTCATCCGAATTCGACGACTGAAATCAACCATTGGACATCGGAGTCATGCCTCCCAAAATCCACCGCGGAATTGTCCTGCGGTTTCTACGACAAGGT
>CAYSHJ010000576.1:0-5323 GCA_964430385.1 uncultured Planctomycetaceae bacterium | reverse complement strand
CTTGACGAGATCATTTTCTGCTATCCGGGTCTGGAAGCGATCACCGTGCATCGGCTGGCTCACCAC
Organism: uncultured Planctomycetaceae bacterium; assembly: GCA_964430385.1. Lineage (GTDB taxonomy): Bacteria > Planctomycetota > Planctomycetia > Planctomycetales > Planctomycetaceae > CAYSHJ01. The sequence goes on along the minus strand of CAYSHJ010000576.1, from coordinate 5,257 downwards.
TTGCACCGCCTCGACGTGCCCCTTATTCCGCGGATCATGTCCGAGTGGTCTCACAGCCGCACTGGCATCGACATTCATCCCGGCGCTCAGATCGGCCCGTCGTTCTTCGTCGATCACGGCACCGGCGTGGTCATCGGCGAGACGACGGTCATCGAGCAAAACGTCAAGCTGTATCAAGGCGTGACGCTGGGAGCACTCAGTTTTCCCAAGGACGAGCAGGGCAAAGTCATTCGGGGCACGAAGCGACATCCCACGATCGAAGAGGGCGTGGTGATCTATGCCAATGCCACTGTGCTCGGTGGCGATACCGTCATCGGACGCAATTCGGTGATTGGCTCGAGTGCGTCGATCATGAAAAGCGTTCCGCCCAACACGGTTGTTACGCTCGAAAAGCCGCAACTGCGCTTCCGAGAAGCGTCTTAACCCGCCAAGGATGCCAAGAACAAGACCGTGTTGAGCAGCCGGAACGCGCTCGCGTCCGGTTCAGTTGGAGAAGCAAAAACCGGACGCTAGCGCGTTCCGGCTGATTTCAGACAAATCACGGTGTTGTTCTTCGACAGGTTCTAAGTTCAGCATGAAATCCAAGCTGCCGAGCGACAACTGAGCCGCCGCACGCAGGGTGCTGAATTCGAGTTCCCAGCGCCGGGTCATTTTCGCTATCTTCCCGCCCGTCTCAGAAATCCGAACGTCGGACACTTGCACCGTCGGATGGAGTGGTCTGACTGTGTAGGAAGTTTTCCAGCCAAAGGATTGGCGAAATGTACAAGCTGTTACTCAGCGTGCGGTATTTGCGGACGCGGTTCATCGCGTTGGCCAGCATCATTAGCGTGATGCTTGGCGTGGCGACGATGATCGTGGTCAACAGCGTGATGTCGGGCTTCGGCACCGAAATGCGCAACCGCATTCACGCGATCCTGGCGGATGTGGTCGTTGAAACCAACAGCCTCGACGGCGACAACAACCCCGAACGTTGGATGCGGATCATTCGCGAGAACGCCGGCGACGACCTCGATGCGATGGCGGCCACCGTCGAAGTCTACGGCATGATGACCTTCGACTATCGTGGCCAGTCCGTGACGAAGCCGGTGACGCTTATCGGCATCCAACCCGAAACCAAGGCGAAGGTCTTTCCGAACGACGGTTCGTTCCAAAAATGCCTCGACAGTTACAACGACCTCTTTGAACATGGACAACTCGTGCGAAAAGCGCTGCGGTCGGACGATGTGCCTCCGGGTTGGAATCTGACGGCCGAAGCGATGGCCTATCGTCGCGAGATGATCGAGCGGCAGCGATTGTTCATCGAGCAGCACAAGTATGAGCAAGACCGCTCGCGCCGCGAAGCGGGCGCGTCGGATGACGATGTTCCGTTCGAGTCGTCCGCGATTAAAGTTGATTCCCCAGCCGTGGGTGCATCACCAGTCAAAGACGGAGGAACGGAAGCCGATCCGTTCGCAAACCGCACTGTCAGCGATACGGGCAAAGACAAGGCCGCCGATTTCTCGACGAATGTTTCGACAACCGTTGATGTCGATCCGGCCGCGCCGCATGCGGCACGGTTGTTCGTCGGCGACGGACTGATCGCGTTTCCGTACGAAGATCATGAGACGGGACAGATCAAGCTGATGCGGATGATTCAACCCGGCGACGACGTGATGATCAGCACGGTGACGTCCGGCCGCCCGGAGCCGGCGCGCTTTCACGCGACGGTGGTCGACGTCTTCAAAAGCGGTATGAGCGAGTACGACGCCAACTTAGTGTTCTGCAATCTGGAAGAACTGCAGCGCGCACGCGGCATGATCGATCCCACCACAAAGATCGGCGCGATCACGTCGATCCAGATCAAGCTGAAAGACTACGACCGCGCCAAGGAAGTCGTGCGTCGACTGCAAGCCTGTTTGCCGCCGGGACTATTTTCGGTCCGCACGTGGGAGCAGAAGCAAGGTCCGCTATTGGCCGCCGTCGAGATCGAAAAGGCGATCCTGAATGTGCTCTTGTTCTTAATCATCGCCGTCGCCGGCTTCGGCATTCTGGCGATATTCTACATGATCGTGGTCGAGAAGACGCGCGATATCGGCATTCTCAAGGCACTGGGTGCCAGCTCGCGCGGCGTGATGACGATCTTCCTGTCTTACGGCCTGGCCTTGGGCCTCGTTGGCAGCGGTGGCGGCGTCGCGCTGGGGCTGATCTTTGTGAACTATATCAACGAAATCGAGAAGTGGCTGACCGTACTGACCGGCCGTAAGATCTTCGACGAGACGATCTATTATTTCCCCAAGATTCCGACAGACGTCAGCCCCGCGATGGTCTTCTGGGTCGCTGTCGCGGCCATGTCGATCGCCGTGCTCGCCAGCGTATTGCCCGCCAGACGAGCGTCACGGCTGCATCCGGTTGAAGCATTGCGATATGAATAAAGGATGTCTCAATACGAGCCCGACGCGCCAGCGAGGGACGAAGGTCACAGTCCCTCGCTGGCGCGTCGGGCTCGTGTCGTGAGAAATAAGGAATGTCATCATGCCAGAGGTTCTCAGCTTGGACGCTCAGAAACGCAGCTTGAAGCCGGCGGTCGCCTCGCCCGTGCATCTGGCGACGGTGGCGTTGGAAAAAGCCTATCGCAAGGGGCCGCTCAAAATTCCCGTGCTGCGCGGCGTCGAGGTCAACATTCGTAAGGGGGAGTTCGTCTCGATCGTCGGGCAGTCAGGATCGGGCAAGACCACCTTGCTGCACGTCATGGGGTTGCTCGATTCACCGAGCGTCGGCGAAGTGTTGCTCGACGGCGACCGCATCGATGACCTGCCTTCCAAAACTCGCGACGAACTGCGAAACCGAGTTTTCGGGTTTGTCTTTCAATTCTATCACCTGCTGCCGGAGCTGAGCGTTTTGGAGAACGTGCTCACGCCGCTAATGATCCGACATTCGATCCTGGGCTATTGGCGTCGCCACCGCGAGTTTCGCGAACAGGCGTGTGAAATGATCGACAAGGTCGGACTGACGCATCGGCTGAAACATCGTCCGTCGGAGCTTTCCGGCGGCGAGATGCAGCGCGCGGCGATCGCACGTGCCCTGGTCGCGAAGCCCGAAATCTTGCTGGCCGACGAGCCGACTGGAAACCTCGACGCTGGCACAGGCCAGGAAATCATGGGCCTGCTCGAGAACCTCAACGAGCAGGACGGACTGACGATCGTGCTGGTCACGCATGACGAAAATTTAGCTCGCTCGTCCCATCGCATGGTCCGATTGAACGAGGGCCGGCTGGAAATCCTCAGCGGCGCCGCTTGAAGTTTTCGGCGGCGACTTTCTTTTCGTCCGGCCGGTTTCTAATTTCATCGCATTCAAGGGTCGCTGGATTCGCAAGAATTCAGACTTTCGGCGCCTGGCTGAATTCTTGCGAATTCCGCTACGAAAATTGGATGTGCCCAAAATGAAAATCTATCTCAGCGGCAAGCTCGTCGACAAAGAGCAAGCAGTTGTCAGTGTGTTCGATCACGGTCTGTTGTACGGCGACGGAGTGTTTGAAGGGATTCGCGTCTACAGCAGTCGTGCCTTCTTGCTGAAAGAGCACATTGACCGGCTTTACGAAAGCGCGCGGGCAATTCGGCTGACGATTCCAATGTCACCCGCGGAGATGACTCAGGCGGTCAACGAGACGGTCGCGGCGAACCACATCGCGAATGGCTATGTGCGGCTGGTGGTGACTCGCGGCGCGGGGTCGCTCGGTCTGGATATCCGCAAGACCAGCCACCCGCAAACCATCATCATCGCCGACACGATCACGCTTTATCCGCGCGAGATTTACGAAAACGGGATGAATTTGGTCACGGCCAGCACGATCCGTAATCACCCGGCGGCGCTGCCGGCGCGAGTCAAGTCGCTGAACTACCTCAACAACATCTTGGCCAAGATCGAAGGCGTTGACGGCGGCAGCGTCGAGGCCTTGATGCTAAACCACAAGGGGGAGGTCGCCGAGTGTACCGGCGATAACATCTTCATCGTCAAAAATGGCGAGCTGAAAACGCCATCTCCCGATGCCGGCATCTTGGAAGGGATCACTCGCAACGCCGTGATCCGCCTCGCGCGGAACGCGGGCATCCCGGTGCGGGAGACGACGCTCATCCGGCACGACCTGTACGTCGCCGATGAGATGTTCCTCACGGGCACCGCCGCGGAGGTCGTTCCCGTCGTGAGCCTGGATGGTCGATTCATCGGCGACGGCAAGCCGGGTCCAATCACACGTCGGCTCCTGGACCTGTTCCATGAACTGACGCGCGGTTCCGAATGATCCACATGCCGAGAACCCCCGCCGCCAACCAGATCATCACGGCTGGCTAGTTTTTGAAGATGCGGAGTCTGTTCAGCAAGAGGTTGGGTTCGGGGGCGTGGGGCGTCCCGCGCATCAACTTGCCGTCGCAGATTTCCAGCGCTATCGCCGCAGCCTCATGATGCCCGCGATTCTCGCTCGTGAGAACCCACGAAAGTCCGTTGTCCTTGTCGCGCGGTCTTCGTCCTGAAGACACCGAACGTCAGTTCGGCCTACCTGCACTTGTGCGTGCCGGACTTTCGTGGGAATTTGCGCCGCCCGCTACGCGTGACGGCAGCAGCGGGAACCACGTGAGCTTAGGCCGGGAGTTGGCTCATCTCCTGCAGGAGCGCTGCCGGATTCAACGGTTTGCTAAACCAGCGGTCGATACCACGCTGCCGGTGCCCAGGCTCGCCCCAGATTTCGGTCGGTGCGGTGCCGCTGACGGCAAACACCGTCACGTCGGCCATGTGAGGATCGTTGCGGATCCGCCGAATGGTTTGCGCCCCGTCACAGCGGGGCATCCGCATGTCCATCAGAACGATGTCTGGCAGTACGTGTGATGACAAGTACTCGAGAGCCTCATCTCCGTCCCCCGCGGTCGCCACGTCCCAACCGCTCATCTCCAGCAGGCCGGCCAGCAGCTCACGCTCGTTCGCGTCATCGTCCACGACCAGGACGCGGCACGCGGGTTGTGGCGTGACGGCCGGTGCGGCGGCGGGAGTCTTGGAACCGCCGAACTGTTTGTCCAAAGACTCCAGTTGATGGACCAGCTTGAGGAACGTCGATTGGGCCTTGTCGGGGAGACCGGCTTCCATCTGCTTTTGGGCCTGGTTCATGTTGGGTAGCAGGTGGTGACCAGATTGGGGTGTGAAAAATGTCTGTTTCCGTGAAGCTTGGTTGGGTCTCAATCCAATTTCAGTTTCAGGGAGGAAACAGACATGGACGATTCTCAATTGCCGG
>CAYSHJ010000575.1:0-8648 GCA_964430385.1 uncultured Planctomycetaceae bacterium | reverse complement strand
AACTCCGATCGATTGGTTGTTCTTGCTGGGTGTCGGCACGACCGCCACGATCGGACAGTACTGCCTGACGAAGGCTTTCACCTTGGGCGTGCCGTCGAAGGTCTCGGTGGTCGGCCTCTCGCAGGTCGGTTTCGCACTCGTGTTGGAACTGCTCTTCGAACACCGCGACTACAACGCCCTGACGTTGACTGGCATGTTGCTCGTGCTGGCTCCGACCGCTTGGCTGCTGCTCCGTTTCCGAGAAGCCGCCACCGAATCGGCGTCGATTTCCGAAGCGGGCTAAACCGGCAACTCGATGTGGCCAAGTGGCAGTCAACGGTCGTCACTGTTTGCGGTGCTTGTGTGGTGACTTGTCAAAGATCCTGCGACGTCTCATGGCGAGCAGGTTGCGAGACGCGGGAGACGTCAAATGACTATACTGAACTGGTACTGTAAGTCCCCTTGAGAGCAACCAGCACTGAACTGATGTCTGGTGAATTCGATTGCAACCGAGGATCCTTTCATGAGCAAACCTGCGGTGTTGATCGACGGGCAGTGGCGTCCGTCGATTGGAGCTTCGTCGTTTCGAGCCATCAATCCCGCGACTCGCGAGCCGTTGGCGGACGATTATCCTGTCAGCCCTTGGAGCGAGGTTGAGCAAGCGGTCCTCGCCGCGGCGCGTGTCAGCCGCGAACTGCAAGGCGCGTCGGGCCAACTCTTCGCACAATTCTTGGATCGCTTCGCCGAACGGATCGAAGCGCGTGCCGGCGAACTGATCACAATGGCGAATCAAGAAACGGCATTGCCGGTCGAGCCGCGGTTGAAGACGGCCGAACTGCCACGCACGACGAATCAGTTGTATCAAGCCGCCGCGGCCGCTGAAGACGGCGATTGGGCGCTGCCGACGATCGACACGAAAAACAACATCCGCAGCAAGCTGGCGGCGATTGGACCAGTCGTGGTCTTTGGCCCGAACAATTTCCCCTTTGCGTTCAACAGCGCGGCCGGAGGCGACTTCGCCGCCGCCGTCGCCGCGGGAAATCCTGTGATCGCGAAAGGTCACTCGTCGCATCCGGGCACGACTCGGCTGTTCGCCGAAGAGGCATTTGCGGCCACGCGGGAAAGTGGCTTGCCACCCGCATTCGTGCAACTGATTTACCGCACGAGTCACGACGACGGTTGTCGGTTAGTGTCGCATCCGGCCATCGGAGCCAGCGGCTACACGGGCGCTCGCGCGACCGGCTTGGTTTTGAAAGCAGCCGCTGATCGTGCTGGCAAGCCGATCTACTTGGAACTGTCGAGCATCAATCCGGTCTGCATGCTGCCAGGAGCACTCGCCGAACGTTCGGACGAACTCGCTGCCGAGTTCTCGACAAGTTGTCTGATGGGCACTGGTCAATTTTGCACGAATCCCGGTTTGGTGTTGTTGCTCGGCGGTCCGCAAACCGACTCGTTCGTGCAGGCGGTGAAGGCGAAGTTCGAGGCCGCTCCGGTCGGGACCATGCTGGGCGAGGGAGTGCTCCGCAACTTCACCGCCGGCGTGCAGACGTTGGTCAGCGCCGGAGCCGAATTGCTGACCGGCGGTCAACCGGGCGGCGGTGCGGGCTACTGTCATCGCAACACGCTGCTACGCGTCTCGGGCGATCAGTTCTTGAAGCAGCCGCACGTTCTGCAAACGGAAGCGTTCGGCAACGGATCGTTGTTCGTTGTGGCGCGGGATGAATCACAGTTGTTGGCGATCATTGAAGCGCTCGAAGGAAACTTGACGGGTGCGATTTACAGTGCTCGTGGAGGTCAAGACGATGCGTTGTACTCGCGGTTGGAGCCGGCGTTGCGAATCCGCGTCGGACGGCTGATCAACGACAAGATGCCGACCGGCGTCGCGGTCAGTCCGGCGATGAATCACGGCGGCCCGTTTCCCGCAACGGGACACCCCGGCTTCACGGCGGTGGGCATGCCGGCCGCGCTTCGCCGGTTCGCGATGCTGCAATGCTACGACGGCGTCCGCCCGCATCGCTTGCCCCCGGAACTGCAAGACAGGAATCCGCGTCCGGGTCTATGGCGGTTCATCGACGGACAATGGACACGCGACTGACCGTCGCTCATTCCCGCCGCAAGCGCGTCGCTTGGATCTCGCGCAGTTCGGCCAAACGGATGACGACCACACGTTGTTTCGTGCCTGTCGCGTCGTCGAACTGAAAGAGCTGTTGTCCGAGCGAGCCGGCCTGTTCACGATCGGCCGTGATGATCAGCATCTCGCCGACATTGAGGGTGGCGGCAAACTGCTGCGAGTAGAACGGCAGCACTTCTTGTGTCGTGCGATACTGCCAACCGGTCACGGCGGCGAACGGGCGCGTGCGCGTTTGGCCATGATGCAGTTCGGGCACGAAATCCAAGCGAGCCCAGCCCTCTTGACTTCGTTCCGCCCGGAGACGCAGCACGCCGCGAGCCTCTTGCAATTCCTTTCTCTGCCCGCCGGGAAGCTCGACCTCGCGTGTTGACACCGACTCGCTGGTCGGCAAATCCATATCCGTTCCGGCCGGCAAGGCCACTCGTCGCGACGCGGTGCTCGCCAGACCATTCGCTTCGCGGCGTTTTCGCTCACGTTCCTCGTCCGCGAGATGCAACAGCGACTGCAACGCTTCCGGCGGCGAGGCGCCCACGTGGCCGACTTGAATTCCAGCCTCACGCAATGCGGCCCGTTGTTCGGACGTTAGCGTGCCGACCTGATCGACTTCCCGCCACAGCGTGCGTCCCAGCAACGGATCTCCGGCTGGGCGATCAATGAAGACCAGATCCAACTCCACGGAATCGCGAGGCGGCGGCAACGGCGGCAATTTGAATGCGGTCGCGGATCGTTCCGACGACGCTCCAAACGGCAGGCTCGCACAGGCGAGAACGCCGCAACACATCGACACTAACAGCGCGATCCGGGTGAAAATGAGCAGCATGGAGAGGGAGAGTTCGGACGGAACAAAACGGAACAAAGACGGGAAAAACCGGAGGGAGATCAGAAGAGACGGGGAATCTAAGCCGTCTCGCCAAACCGGTCAATGAGAGTTGAATTCAGCGAAGTCATGGCCGTAACCGGCGACTTGATCGATGGTAATGCCGGGGTCGCCCGCATTCAAAAGGTGCGTTCTATTCGGTGAAGCTCCACGAACTGGCAAGCTGGCCAAAGATTGCGGATTAGGTCGCCGATACCAATTGTATGGATTGTACCGCGCCTTGGGCATTCTCCGCGCTCAAGGTCGGATCGTGAAGCAGCCCGTGTTTTGCGTTAACCGGACCGATCGGCATGTCAGATCAAATCGCTCCAACGGCAGTACGGACGTCTGGCCTTCGCGGGGCGCGGCGGAAGATTCGTCAGATCGGCAGCAGCTTATTGCTCGGTGCGGTGATGTTGGGATGTACTCATGGTCAAACTGAACTGACGTATCTCGGCGAGAAAGGTCTGGACCACTACAAGTCGATGGCCACGACGATTGACTATCCGGCCGTCGACACGCAGGCCCGTCGCGAGGTCACGTTTGCTCACCGACCGCGCACGCTTTTAGATCGCGAGAAGGACGAGGTTTGGGACATCTCGCTCGCGGAAACGATTCAGTTGGCAATTCAAAACAACAGCCTGATCCGCCTGCGAGCGGACAACCGTACGCCGTCGGTGATTCTCAGCGCGGGTGATCGAGCACCGTCGGCTTACGACCCGGCCATTCAAGAAACGGGGGTTTTGTTTGGCGGTCGCGGCGTCGATGCGGCGTTGGCCGCCTTTGACGCTCAATTGAGTACCTCGATGACCTGGGGCCGCAACGAGACTCCGCAGAACAATCCATTTCTTGGCGGTGGCGTAAGGGGCGGCAGCGTGTTCGTCAACGAGACGGGCGTGTTTAACTCGCAACTCTCGAAGCAATTCGCCTACGGCGGTTCGATCTCACTCGGACATCAGATGAATTACAGCGGGAACAACTCGCCGCAGCTTTTTCCATCCGCGTACACGGGCAACGTGAACGCTCAATACCGTCAGCCGTTGCTGGCGGGGTCCGGCACCGAGTTCACACGCACCGCCGGTCCGATCACTCAAACTTTCGGAGGACTGAGTGGTGTGAACCAGGGTGTCGTGATCGCGCGCATCAATCAGGACATCTCGCTGGCGGACTTCGAGTCGAGCGTCATCACGATGCTCAAAGATGTCGAGGACTTGTACTGGGAACTGTCGCTGCGGTATCACGAATATGACACCACCGTGACCGCGCGGAATAGCGCCTTGCAGTCGTGGCGCGAAGCTCATCGAATTCTCGAAGCGGGGGGCAAGCAGGGATTCAAGCCCTCGGATGAGGCACAGGCTCGGGACTTTTACTTTCAAGCGCGGGCCGCCGCGGAAACGACGCTCTCGAATGTTTATTCGGCCGAAGTGGTCCTGCGGCGGATCCTGGGCCTGCCGGTCAACGATGGCCGTATCTTGCGGCCGAGTGACGAACCGGCGACAGCCTTGTTTCGTCCCAGTTGGGATGTCTGCTTGACCGAAGCGCTGACTCAACGGGTCGAACTGCGTCGTCAAAAGTGGTCGATCAAGAGCCTGCAACTACAACTCGGTGCGGCCGAGAATCTGACACGGCCGCGGTTCGACTTCGTGTCCGGCTACCAAGTCAACACCTTGGGTGACGAACTGTTCGGCAAGGACGGAGCCCCCGGCACGTCCGATCCGCAATTTCATTCCGCTTACGCGGCGTTGGCTCAGGGAAATCTCACCGGCTGGAATTTGGGATTTGAATTCCAAGTGCCGCTGGGTTTGCGATCCGCTCACGCACAGGTTCGCAACATTGAGTTGCGGTTGGCGAAAGCACGCGACCAACTGACAGCTCAAGAGATGGAAATCAGCCACGAGCTGGCTCAAGACTTTCAGAACTTGGCTGTTCAGCACGTGACGGCGCAAACCAACTTCAACCGCTACGGCGCCGCTCAACAGCGAGTGCAACTCTTCAAGGCTGAAGTCGACGCGGGCACGAAGACGTTTGACGTGCTGTTGCGAGCACTTTCCAGTCAGGCTGAAGCGGAGGTCGCGTACTACCGCAGCTTGATCGAATACAACAAGGCGATCACCGCGTTGCACTATCACAAGGGAACGCTGCTGCCTCACGACCAAGTCTGGCTGTCCGAAAGCGAGTGGACTCCGGATGCCTACAAAGATGCCTTGCGGCAGGCGTGGGCTCGCACGCACGCGTTCGATGCCCCGCACTTGGACACTGAGCCAGCGGAGTTCGTGCAACAACCGAACTGGTCGGCCAGCGAATTTGTCCCGGTGGGTGGCGACGCGCCTCCCGCTCAAGACACGCCGTCGGAACCGGTGCCCTACGAGAACGAGTTCCCGATTCCGCTGCCCAAGCCGGCCAGTCCGACTCCGCCCACGGGAAAAGATGCTTTCGCCGAATGAGGCCCGGCCTTCGCCGCGACAATTCATCGAGCATCACGGAGTGAAATCGCTGTCGGGAGTCAGTGATAAGCAGAAGTGAGCGATCAATTTCGCCGCGTTCTCCAAATCGTCGAGCGAGACGATTTCGACCGGGCTGTGCATGTAACGATTTGGGATTGTCACCAAACCGGTTGCCACGCCGCCGCGGCTGACCTGCATCACGTTCGAGTCGTTGCTGGCGGCCTTCGCGAGTCCGCCCGGCTGCACCGGAATCTCGTGTTGCTTGGCGAGACTCATCAGTCTCTCAAAGACGACAGGGTTCGCGTTTGGCCCACGATACAGTACTGGCCCCGCGCCAATCTTCACTTTGCCATGTTGGTTCTCGTCGATCGTCGGGCAATCAGTGGCGTGAGTCACATCAACCGCGATGCCCAACTGCGGAGCGACTGAAAAAGCGCTCGTCTGTGCTCCGCGCAGACCGATCTCTTCCTGCACGGTCGAAACGGAATAAACCGCGGCCTGCGGTTGTCCTTGGGCGATCAATCGCAGAGCGTTCATCACGACCCACACGCCAACCTTGTTATCCATTCCCGGCGCGGCCACCAGGTTGTTGCGGAGCGTGCGCAGGCCCAGCTCGAACGTCACCGGATCGCCGACCGTGACCAGTTCTTTGGCTTCATCCGCGTTTATCACGCCGATGTCGATCCACAGGTCTTTGATCTCCGGAACGGCCTTGCGGTCTTCGGGCGATTGCAGGTGAATCGCTTTGCGAGCGATGACTCCTTTGACCGGTCCCGACGTCGTCCAGACGACCATGTTCTGGCCGATGAGCATCTGCACGTCCCAGCCGCCGATCGCGCTGACTCGCAGGAACCCGTCCTTGTCGATGTGGATGACCATCAATCCAATTTGGTCGCAGTGGCCAGCCAGCATCACGCGCGGCGAACCATGCGGGTTGACGGCCACGATCACGTTGCCGTGCCAGTCCGTCTGCACGTTTGACGCGAACGGGCGAACATATTCGCGCACGACATCTTGAATCGGCCGCTCGTACCCGGATGGACTCGGAGTGGCGAGCAATCGTTCGAGGAAATCTTGGGAAGCGGCATCCATGTCAAAGGGCTCCTGCGGGGAAGCGAAATCTGGGGAGTTAACATCTTTTTCAGGTTTTTAATTTGACGATCGAAAATTCGGCCGGTACAGTCACGACCGCCCTGGCGTTTCAGGGAAGCTTGGGCGTCGGCGAGAGGTCGGGCAGTGTTGTTTTGCGGACCGACCGTATTTTGTCGAGCGGTCTTGTAAGACGGCATCTTGGAAACGGTGACGAGCACCGTCAAGAAACCTGTCGGAACAGCTTCGCTACAGGGTAATTTCGCTACAGGGTAATTTCGCTACAGGATAATTTCGCTACAGGGTGATGTTGTGCTTCGGCGCGGATCTCAGGGAAACGACTTGCTGGAAAGAGCTTTGACCTCTTTCCCCACAGCCGGGCGATGGTCCAGATCCAGCTGTGTTAGGCGCTCACGGAGGAAAAACGATGAAGCCTCAGCTTTGCCTCGACTCGCCCCGGGAAATTGCCGAGAACGTGGAGCGCTATGTGCGGCTCCGAACTGGTGGAACGATCCGCAGCTTGAAGGTTGAGGTGCTTGACGGTGAGGTTCTGCTCACCGGCCGCACATCGACTTACTACAACAAGCAGTTGGCAACCCACGCCGCGCTCGATGCCGTCGAAGAATTGTCTTTGACCAACGACATCGAAGTCTGCTGATCGCGTCTTCCATCTCCGCAATCAGCCCGACGCGGTCGTTTGAAGTTGCGCCGTTTGTCGCCTTGACGTCGTAGTGACGGATTTGTTCGAGAATTCACGGCAAATGCGAGCAGACTCCATCCGGCTCGCCCGGATGGTGAATCTGATGGCTGGCTAGAGACGCCTTCAGTTTGGGCTGCCTGTTTTTCTGCGATCCGCCGAAGGCGGATCGCAGAAAAACACGCAGAGGGAGCGTGAAGTTCGCGGCTAGCTCACCGTCGTCTTCACCATCCGGACGAGCCGAATGGGGCCGATTCAAGAACTGCGCAACATCAAAACTGGAGCGGCGGACTTGCGTGTCAGTTTTCATCGGGAGTGGACTTCTTCTGGCCGAACTCGAATCGATGTTCCTCGCCGCGCAGCAAGCGAACGATATTGGTTTGATGCCGCGCGATGATTAGAGTTGGCACAGCGAGACTGAACGTCGCGAGACTCCAAGCATCGCTCCCGAACGGCTGCGGTTGGAGAATGATCATCTGCGACACGGCAAACACCACGGCGGAGACGATCGAACTGAGCGACACGATCCGCGAAGCGGCGAAGCAAACGGCAAAGACTCCGAACGTGATCGCAGTCGATTGCCACGCTGCCAGAATGACGACAACGCCCAAAGCCGTCGCGACTCCTTTGCCGCCGCAAAAACTCAACCAGCAGGGAAATATGTGCCCCAGGATCGCCATCAAGCCGGCCGCGACGGACCAATGAATTTGTGTCGTGTCATTGTCTGCGAGCGCCAATTCCGGCAGCAGCCAGACCGGCAACGCACCCTTCAGAGCATCGAGCACGAAGCAGACAGTTCCCCATTTGGCCCCGATGACGCGACTCACATTGGTCGCGCCGATGTTGCCGCTGCCCTGTTGCCGAATGTCGATCCCCTTGACCGCTCGCACGAGTATCAACCCGACGGGCAGCGAGCCGGCGAGGTACGAGCCAACGAGAATGAGGATTGGTGACATGCGGAACGCTAATCGTCGCTAACGAAGAGTGAATGCCTGGAACAATTAACACGACGGATGTCTTACGCTTCCGGCTGGTCGCCCTTCGGTTTCCTTTTCTGGGACGGCTTTTTCTGAGGCGGTTTCTTCTTTGCTGCGGACTTTTTCTGGGCAGTCTTCACGGCGTTGGGTGCCGACTTGTCCGCCTTCTTGCGGAAGCCGGAACGGCCGCGGCGTTTTTTCGATGGGCTTTTGGCGGCGCGTTCGGCCAGCCAGATCAGAGCTTCATCGAGTTGTACCGATTCGATCGTGCGATCCTTCGGCAGCGAGGCGAACACCTCGCCGTGGCGGACGTAGGGGCCGTAACGACCTTCGTAGATCGCGATCGTTTCGCCGTCATCGGGATGATTGCCGAGTTCACGCAACGGCGTCGGCGCCGTCTTGACGCGGGCTTGTTTCAGTAGTTCGATGGCGACCGCAAGGTCAATCGTCAGCACGTCGCCGTCCTTCGGGAGCG
>CAYSHJ010000574.1:0-23769 GCA_964430385.1 uncultured Planctomycetaceae bacterium | reverse complement strand
TTCTTTTTCGTGGCGGCCTCTTGTTGTTGCAGGATCTGCAGTTTGTCACACTCCATTTCGCCACCGTCTTTGGGCAGGAAGTCCGGATCGATCGTGTCGAGTGGATGCGCGACTGGGCCATAGACGATGCTGACGCGGTCGTGAAACGAAGTCTGTCGATCACGCATGTTGCCGGTCGTCTTGCCGAAGAATGTCACACGCGTGAATTCCCAATTGGAGACCTCGGATTCGAGCGGCCGATTCGCCTGCGCGACCGCTCGCGGCGCGAGAGCCGCGCGCTTGCCGCGACCGGGGCGCCACAAGGCCACCTGACCGGGACCGATCGCCTCCGTCGCGCCGGTCATTTGATCGAGCGTGAGCGTGGCGAAACGGCCCCGACGGATCTCGGTCAATTCCTTGTCGACATACAGCGAGTGATCGATCTCGACTCCATCCTTGCAGACCACTTTCCGCACTTCCGCCTGCGGAGTGTTGCGACGGTCGCCGCTGAACGAGTAGCGCTCGGTCAGCACGACCTCCATTTCCGCACACTGCAAACGGCTGTCGTTGAGAGCGGCTTTCACGCCGTCGATGAATGTCGCGGTCTGACCGTCGAAGATCATTTTTTCTTTCCACAAGACCGTCAGCAGCGACGGGCTGCTGAGCTTGCGGCCATCGAGGTCATTCTTCACCGGTAGCCGCAACGCCCCCGCACCGTCGATCCAGGTGACGTTCTGCCGCCGATCGAAAAAGACCTCGTTTCCCTCGATGTCAAAGCCGCGATCTCGAATCACCGCCGGCTGACCGAAGACGTGCAAGACTTGCCCGTCGCCGCCATTGTTTCGCAGATGCAGCCGCTGACCAGTCAGATGCAGCGGCTCTTCGCCGTGGCCGCGAGCTTGCTGAACGTCGACGTTGCCTTCGGTCCAAACTTCGGACAACTCCCCCGCAACGTCGTCATCGCTCTGAGATGCGAGTTTGACTTTCGCTTTGATCAGCTCGGCCGTGAGTTGCAGCGGCTCGTCAGGTGCATTGTTCGACGACAAGGACTTGGTCTTCTCACGTAGATCGCGTTCATTGGCGTTCTCGTCGGCGTCACTTGTCGTCGAGCGGCGGCTCACCGGACGCACGCGGCGCGGCGATTCCGAGTCGTCCGCCAATTTCGATGCACTCGGCGAACCTTCTTCAAAGAAGACGATCAGACGCTGGCTCTGTCCCGTCAACTGCGGGCTGACGACGTTGACGTTGTCCTGAGCCTGCAACTGCCGTGGCTGAAATCGTTGCGCCGCCGACTCCGGCACCGAACTTGACGGCGCTTCGTTGGTCGGGCGATCAAACCACAATCGAATCTGTTCGGCGGACAAGCGAGTGTCCTTCGTCGGTTGCCTCACGTCCACGTGGCCGAGCAGTGTGAGCATGTCCAACTCGCTGTCCGGATCAGGCTGTAAATGAAACGCTGAATGCCATTGCGCCGCGAAGTCGATTTTTTCCGCGCCCGGTGGACGACGTCGCAGCCAACCGGCGCCGGAACCGTGAACCGACTCGATCTGTCCCTGCTCGTCTTGAACCAACGTGATCTCCGGGCAACGCAGTTCGTGGCCTTGTCTTGGCTGCCGCACGACGACCGACTTCGCATCCTTCAACACGGTCGTTCGCGATGAAACGTCATGAACCAGACTGGTCATCAGCGCCGTCAGTCCGCTGCGCTTCGATTCGAGTTCCACTCGGGGTCCGGTCGCGCGGAGCGTTCGTAAGGCCAGCCGACCAAAACCGGCCGCAGGAATGTTCAGCGTTTTTGTGGCGACATCTTCCGCGTTCCGACTGCCGCCTTCACCGTTCGGATCGACGTTTCTGTGTGCGATCGGCACGACCTCCGGCGCATCGCCGCGTGACATTCGCTGCTTCGCGTCGGACACGGCTGCTTCGTCTTTGAGAAATAAATCGAGGTACTGACTGCGCAGCGAATAGGCTTCGTCAGGTCGCGTCACGGCCACGTTGATCTTGAACGACGCTGTCCGCGATTCGTGATTGAAATCAAAGCCTTCGGCACAGGCGACATGCAGGGGGCCGTCGTTCGTCAAAAGCTCCATTGTGACATTTCCGCGTAGTAGCACTCGCCGGAAACCGCCGATCGAAATTGTTTGATCGGGACGCGACGGTTCGTTCGAAGGCAGCAGTTCGACTTGCAAGCCGTGATCGGCGTGGCCTCGATGCTGTTGGTACGTGAACTCAACCGGCGCGTCGGAGTAGAGCTTCATCTTCTGCTCGGAAAAGAACAGATCGTGTCCCTTGAGCGACATCCCGTCCGGTCCCGTCGCGCGGACTTGTCCTACCAACTTGCCGTCGATGACGCGGCCAATCTTCTGACTGGTTGGCTCGAACTTCGACGAAAATCGAATCAGTCCCGCGTCGGCGATCAGCGTCAGGGGTTGCTGGCGAGTCGTGGCGTCGTCGCCGTTGTCACCGTCGGCGTTAGGAGTATCAAACCAAATCATCGCGAACGGGCTAAATTCGAAAATCGACTGCGCTTCGTCAATCGGCCGCCAACTCTCCGAGTAGAGCAAACCTTTGGCTAACCGAATCTGAAACTTCGCCCGCGCGGCCCAGGGAGCTTCCGGCAAGAAGCGTTTCGCGTCCTCCATATTGCCCGGCGGCGGCAAGGATGGAACCTCGATAGGCTCGACACTCGCCGGCTGAATCTCCTGCAACATCCTCGGCGGCACCAGTCGCGGTGTCACCACCAACGAGTAGAGCTCGTACAGCCCACTCAAAGCGGTCGTGACAGTCAGCGTGACGAACACGCGGCGAAACACAGGTCGCTCCACGGGAGATTTCGGATTGATCGGCAACGTTTCGAATCCGTAATCCGCAGTCTGCAAGCCGATTACTTTTCCGCCTCGGCCGTCGGCGGCATGAGGCTAATCACGTCGGTGATGTCGATCAGCCCGATCGGCCGACCGTCGTCGTCGATAACCGGCAGTTCGCTGATCTTCCTCACAGAGAGCAGCTCGACGGCTTGTTGTAACAACGCATCGGCGTCAATCGTCAGTGGCGATTGCGTCATGACTTCGACGATGGGCCGGTCGAGTTGATCGTCACGATGCTGTTCGAGCAGCCGAGCCAAGTCGCTGTCGGTGAACAAGCCGCGTAGTCGGCCATCGTTGTCAACGAGCATCACGGCTCCGGTCCGTCGGCTGGAAGTGCTTCGCGCGGTGAAGACTTCACGGATCGTCGCGGTCACGGGCGCGAGTCGCAATTGCGAACCCTGTCGCATGACTTCCCGAACGGAGCGCAGACGTCGCCCCAAGCTGCCACCAGGATGAAACAACGCGAACTGCCGCGGCGTGAAACCTCGCAGTCGGCTGAGCACGAGCGCCAGCGCGTCGCCAATTGCCAACATCGCCGTCGTGCTGCACGTGGGCGCGAGTCCCATCGGCCCTGCCTCGCGAATCGATCCCAGCCGCACGACGACGTCTGCTTGCTGGCCCAACATGCTGTGGTCCGACGCCGTGAGTGCGACGCAGGGAACCCGCAAACCGCGCGTCACGGCCACGACATCGCAGACCTCTTGTGTCTCGCCACTGTTCGACAGCGCGAGCAGCAAATCGTCCGCACTCAAACAACCCAAGTCGCCGTGTAACGCCTCGGTCGGATGCAGAAACTGCGACCGCGTCCCGGTCGAGGCGAACGTCGCCGAAATTTTTTGTCCGATCAGCCCCGCCTTGCCGATGCCGATCACGACCACCCGGCCGCTCACATGCAACATCGCCTCGACCGCACGGCAGAAGTCGGTGTCCAGCCGCTGCGACAAGTCGAGCAACGTCTCCGCTTCCTGCTTGATGATCGCACGAGCTTCGCGCAGTTGCTCAAATTGCGAATACGACACCGCCGCTGGAGCGAACTCCTCCGTTGCCCGCCCGACCGATACCGCCGCCTTGCTCATGGGTCGTCATCCTTGACGAAAGTTTTCGCCGGTCGTGCTCAACCGCTTCGAGTGAGTGCGGGGTTATATTGCCGTTCCAAAAAACGAGTCAATCGGGGGCTGGCCGGAGACACGACGGCCAGTGCTGGTCATCGAAGTCCCGGGAAGTCGACGGAAAGCCCCACTTGCCTAATGCTTAGAGGCTTTGACCCGACTCGCGGCGCAAGGTCCGTCTTGACCGATTTTGCTATTCGGCCTACACACCTCGTTCTGTCTGAACCATCGACTTTCGCGCCGTGACTGTCGCCGATGCAACGACTGCTTCCGTTTCGATTGCCGCGCCGCGTCGCTTGGGGATTGCTGCTCGTCATTGCCGTCGGGACGATGTTTTTCCAATTGGGCGACTACCGCCGGCTGACTTCGCACGAAGTGGTTGCCGCCGTTCCCGCGCGCGAGATGCTGCACTCTGGCGATTGGGTGGTTCCGCGATACGGGATGGTTCCTCGTCTGCAAAAGCCACCGTTGGTTTACTGGCTGATCGCCGCGAACGGTTGGCTGTTCGGCACGTTCGATGCGTTCACCGTGCGGTTGCATTCCGTCGTCGCCAGCTTGGCCTTGATGGGACTCGTGAGCCTGTGGGCCGCTCGCTGGTACGGCCGCGAGGCCGCGTTCGGCGCGGGATTGATGCAGATCAGCTCACTCTGGGTGCTAAAGTTTGGTCGCCGCGCCGAGGTCGATATGTTGCTGTGTCTGCTGATCTGTTTGAGCTTATTCCTGATCGCTCAGCAACCGGAGCACGAGCCGAAATCGAGACGTTGGCTGCGCTGGTTGGCAATCGAATCACTCTTGGGAGCGATGTGGTTGGCGAAGTTTCATTACGGTCCGGCGATGGTGCTCGGCCCGACGTTTGTCTTCTGGGCGATGCAGCGTCGCTGGCAACGGTTTCTCGACCTGTTTCATCCGTTGGGGATGTTGATAGCGTTGGCCTGCGTGGTGGTGTGGCCGTGGCTCGTGTGGCGGCAACTTCCGGAAGCGTTGTCGATTTGGAAGCTCGAAATCATCGGCCGTGCGGTCGGTGAGCTTGGACGTGATCCCTGGTGGTTTTATCTGCCGTCGTTGGTCGGGATGACCTTACCCTGGACCGGAAACGTCCTCTTGGCCGCTCCCATCAGTTGGCTCCGCGCGTGGCGAGGCGGTGATGTACGAGAGTGTTTCGTGTGGACTTGGCTGTTGATCGATCTCGCGATCGTGTGGTTGTCGTCGGACAAGCACGAAAACTATTTGCTGGCGGCGATGCCACCCTGCACGCTGTTGGCGTGTCAAACGCATGCGCGGATTGCCGCGAAGGCTCATCGCGGCGTCTTACGCTTGGCGGCATTCGTCCCATCTGCGGGAGCAGCCGCGGCTGTCGTCCTGGGTGTCGTGCTGTTCGTGTTCGTCGCGCCCAAATGGCCGATTGTGCAAGGCCACACACGATTGACCGCCGTCTGTTTAACGGGAGGCTTCGTGGCGGCTTGCTTTTGGCTGCGACGTCAACAACCGGCTTTAGCCGGTTGGACAGCACTCGCCGGGCTATCGGTGAGCTATTTGATCGTCGTCGCCTCGATACTTCCCGCGCAGGATTCTCGGCACTTCACGGCACAATTCGCTCGGCAACTCCGGCGCGATGTCTTGCACGCCGATCCGGTCTGCATGTTCGGCGAGCGGGGCAATTTGCGAGGCATCCATCCCCTGGTGTATGAACTTGATGAGCCGGTCTACCGCGTGAACTCGATCGAGGATTTAGCCAAACAACTCCGCGAGCGGGGCGAAATGATGATGGTCATCGAAGAGCAGCGCCTTGCCGAACTCGAACCGCTCGCTCGCGTGCAGGTGCTGCAACGAATGGCATTGCCCGCGGATGGACGACCGCGTGCGCCGTCGTTGACGTGCGTCCGCCTGTGGCCGCTTGAAACGAGATCGCCGGCGTCGCCGCTGGTGGAATCTCCAACGGCCGGTCGGGCGACATCGACCCAATGAGCTGTGACGATGGCAACCTTCTCGGCCGCCAAAATGGACCGTCGAGTTTTTTTCAGGATGCGTCCTTTCTGCTGTGGTGACTCGACCACACGCCAGAACAAAGGACGCTCCGGTTAGAAAACGGGTATTACGGAGCTCAACGAACGGCTCTCCGGACGGTATTCTCTGTGGCGAGCTCGCGTCCCTATGAGCCGATCACATACGGGTTCTCCAAGACAAGAGTCAAAACGACCATGACCTCGTCCCATGCCGCTCCGGAGATTTCACAATGAGGCCGCAAATGCTCCGCTGGTTTTCGCTTGTCATCTTCCTCGCTCTCAGTGGTCCCGCGAAGGCCGAAAACTGGCCGGGGTGGCGCGGACCGCGCGGCGATGGCACCTGCACAGAGAAGGGACTGCCGACGACTTGGAGCAAGACGGAGAACGTCGCGTGGGAAGTGAAACTGCCGGAGCGTGGCAACTCGACGCCAGTCGTGTGGGGTGATCGAGTCTTCGTCACTCAGGCGATCGAGAAGGAAGGTCGTCGCACGCTGATGTGCTACGATCGCAACGACGGCAAACTGCTCTGGCAGAAGGAGACCGAGTGGAAAGAAAAGGAGCCGACTCACGGAACGAATCCGTACTGCGCCTCTTCGCCCGTGACCGACGGTGAGCGAGTCATTGCCTGGTACGGTTCGGCCGGGATGATCTGCTACGACTTCGAGGGCAACGAGCTCTGGAAACGCGACCTTGGCATCCAGAAACACATTTGGGGCTACGGAGCTTCGCCGGTGCTGCACGGCGATTTGTGCTGTCTGCATTTCGGACCCGGCGAGCGGTCGTTCCTGATCGCCGTCAACAAGCAGACCGGCGAGGATGTCTGGAAACACGAAGAGCCATACAACAAGGATGGTACCTCCGAGGCGAAATCCGGGAACCCCGATTATTACGGCTCGTGGAGTTCTCCGATCTTTCGCGACATCAACGGCCGCAGTGAGTTGCTCATCAGCTTTCCGTTCCGCGTATGCGGCATGGAGCCGGCCACCGGCAAAGAATTCTGGACCTGCACCGGCATCAACGCCCTGGTCTACACGTCGCCGATTTATTCGGACGGCACGATCGTTGGCATGGGCGGCTTCAACGGCATGTCGATCGCGCTCAAGGCTGGTGGCAGCGGCGACGTCACGAAAGACCAACGTCTCTGGCGGCATCCGCGCACCAAGCAACGCATTGGCTCGGGCGTGATCCACAACGGCCACATCTACATCCACAACGACGACGGAATCGCCGAATGCTTTGAACTCAAGACTGGAAAAACGGTGTGGGAAGAACGTCTGAAAGGCGAAGGCTCGCGCGGCGTGAACTGGTCCTCGGTCATGCTCGCCGACGGCCTTTGCTACACGATCAACCAAAGCGGCGACTGCTTCGTCTTCAAAGCCAGCCCGCAGTTTGAACAGGTTGCCGCTAACTCGCTCGGCGAACAATCGAACTCCTCAATCGTCCCCAGCGACGGCCAACTCTTCATTCGAACGTACCAGCATCTGTGGTGCATCGGGAAGCGCAAATGAGTCACGTTAGAGCTTTCGGGCGTCAATTATGCGCGCTGTGCGCGCAACTGGTCCCCTCTCCCCTGCCGCGGGGGAGAGGGTTAGGGAGAGGGGGCCGAGCGTTCCACCAGCCCACGAATCCCTCTCACCCCCAACCCTCTCCCCCGATGCGGGGGAGAGGGAGCAAGGTTGCGAGCGAAGCCTGCGTTAAGAAGGAATCAAGCATGCGACGACTCATCCCTTTGGCCTTTGCTGTTCTGGCAATTCCTCCACAAACGCGCGCCGACGAGCCGCCGAAGTCGCTCGACTCGCGACTGAAGATCGAGCTCTTCGCCGAGCACCCGCAGATCGTCACGCCGACGGGTCTGGATGTGGACCACAAAGGCCGAGTCTGGGCCATCGAGAGCAACACGCACTTCCCGCCCGATGATTACAAAGGGCATCCGACCGACCGAGTGCTCGTGATGAGCGACTCGGATGGTGACGGCAAGGCGGACAAGATCGTCGTCTTCACCGACGGCCTCACGCACTCGATGAGTATCGCGGTGCGACCGCTTTGGTTCCCAGTCCGGCCGAATACCGATAGCAAAAAGCCGGAAGCCGTTATTCCAAATTTGAAATCTCAAATCTCAAATCTCTCGACATCGGTCTTCATCGCCACTCGCCGCGAAATCCTCCAACTCCACGATGACGACGGCGACGACAAGGCCGACCGCCAGGAACAACTCGTGCATCTCGACACGAAGGGGGATTACCCGCATAACGGACTCGCCGGGCTCGCGATTGATGCGCTCGGCTGGATGTACTTCGGGTTTGGCGAGAACTTGGGAGCCGACTACAAGATCATCGGTTCGGACGGCACGACGCTCAGCGGTGGTGGCGAGGGAGGCAACATTTATCGTTGCCGGTTGGATGGCTCGAAGCTGAGCCAGATCGCGACCGGGTTTTGGAATCCGCACGCGAGCTGCTTCGATGCGTTCGGCCGGCTCTTCACCGTGGACAACGACGCGGACAGCCGTCCACCGTGTCGGCTGCTGCATGTGATTCCGGGCGGCGATTACGGCTACCGCTTCCGCAACGGCCGCAAGGGACTGCACCCCTTCACCGCCTGCAACGGCGCGATTCCCGGCACGCTGCCGATGGTCGCGGGGACCGGCGAAGCTCCCTCCGGCATCGTGGCCTACGAGTCGGACGGACTGCCCGACGAATACATCGGCAACCTGCTGGTCACAAGTTGGGGCGACCACCGCATCGACCGTTTTCGTTTGCAACCGAAGGGCACGTCGTTCACCTCGCTGGCCGAACCGGTGATCACCGGCGGCGAGAATTTCCGACCGGTCGGCCTCGCGACCGCTTCCGACGGTTCGTTGTTCTGCACCGATTGGGTGCTGCGAGACTACAAGCTGCACGGACACGGACGAATTTGGCGGATTGCATCGGTCGAACCGCGCGATACTCCCGTCATTGACTTGAAAGCGTTTGCCGCCGATCGCCCAGTGGAAAAAACAGATGTGGCCTACTTGGACTGGCTACTCAAACGCGAGGCATTGATTCAATCCACTTCTCGGCGCGAACTTCGACGCCTTGGAGTCCATATGGGTGACCCCTATCCGGCTTTGAAAGCACTCCTCAACAAGCTTGGAGTTTTGACTTCAAAACTCGATCAACAATTTCCATCGCGATTTACTGCCAGACAGCGAGCGGACTTTCTTCCGCGATATCGAATCGAACTCGCTTGGGAAAGTTTTTCCGGTAAGAGTGCTCAATTGACTGCTCGAAGAGGACAGGGTTTCGAGACGACTCTGCCACTTAGCCCAGACACGCCGGCTGGCGGTTGGATTCTTTCCACTCCGCCGCTCTATACCGAAACTCGCGAGACCGTACAAACCGTTCCAACTGCCAGCCCCGGTCCGAGTGGTTACCGCCAACTTGCCGAAATGTTGCTTGGCGAAATCCTTGCCAATCGACGATCAAGTCTGATCGACCGGCAAACCTTGCTCCCCGTTCTCTGTCAGTGCCGATTCAATTCCGACGACTCACTGATCACAACTGGGTTGTCAGTCGATGACCCGTTCATCTTGTCTGTGATCGTCACGATGCTGTCTGCGCAGTTCACGCAAGATGACTTCGCGAAGTACTTATCCCCCGATGCCACTCCCGACGTGAAAGCGAGTGCTCCGAGAGTTCGTCAGGCGATGTTGCTTGCGGCTCGGAAGCGGGCACCCCAGGAAGACAGGTTGCTGCGAGTCGCGCTCTCCGACCACGACCCGGACGTGCGGCGGCTGGCGGTGCAGTGGGTGGCCGAGGAGAAATTGACGGACCTGCGGCCGCGCGTTGCCGCGATGTTTGATTCGGGGGAATCGCAGGCTGGAAGCCTACGCCACGGGATGACGACCGAGTTGTTCCTCGCGACGATTGCCGCGCTGGAGATGCTCGACGGTAAGAAGCCCGAAGATTTTGATAAGACGCCGGCCGAACAATACGTCGTGCCGCTGCTCAAGGACGAAAAACGCTCGCCCGCCGTCCGAGCACAAGCGCTGCGACTCGTGTCGCCGACCGACGAGTCGCTCGACGCGCCGTTGTTCGCCAGCCTGCTGAAGTCGGACCACGAACCGCTGCGACTGGAAACCGTCCGCACCCTGCAAGGTGCAAGGCCGGAACTTTCCGCGCCGTTGTTGAGCGACATTCTGAAGAATGAAAAGCTGGACGTGACGATCCGCACGGAAGCGATAGTCGGCTTGGCCGCCGTCGCGAAGAGCGAACCGGTCGGTGGACCGACTCGTAAATTGCTGCGTCAGTTCGTAGTTCCGCCTTTAGGCGGTGAGCGAGCGAAAAAAGAAGAACCGCCTAAAGGCGGAACTACGAGCGGCGGAACTACAAACTTGCTCTGCGAAGCGCTCCGCGCGTCGCGCGGACTGATCGGCGACGACGCGGAATTACGATCGGCGGTGGTCGCCGTTGCCAAATCACTCAAGGACATATCGGATCAAGCCCTGGCAACGGAACTGTCCGATCAAATCGCGCTGGCGTTCGCCGAAGCGAAGCTCGATCCACCGCAGTCAATCAAACTCATGACGTCCGCCAAGCCGAAAGACCGAGCCGAATGGCTCGCCCAATTGAATCGAGGCCGCGACGCCGACCCGCGCTCGGGACGAAGACTCTTCTTCCATCCGAACGGTCCCGGCTGTTTCAAATGCCACATCGTCGACGGCCGAGGCGGCCGTGTCGGTCCCGACTTGTCGCGCGCGGTCGGGAACATGAACCGCATCCAACTGATTCAGTCGATCTTGGAACCAAGCCGCGAGATCGCCCCGCAGTTTGTCTCATGGACCTTCGAGCTGCACTCCGGCAAAGTCATCACCGGCATGATCGTTCATGAGAACGAAGGCAAAACCATCGTTGGCGATGCCGAGGGCAAGTTAACCGAACTCAAGACCATCGACATTGAGTCGCGCACGCCGCAGAAAAGTTCCGTCATGCCAGACAAGCTCGCTGAACGAATGACTCTACAAGAGTTGCGAGACGTGATTGCGTTTTTGGAAACACAGCGGTAACTCGAGTCGAATGAATCACGGCAACTGCGACATGCCGTACTTCTTCATTTTGTTGTAGAGCGTCACGCGACTGATGCCGAGCTCCTTGGCAGTATTGGTGCGGCTGGAATTATTTTTCAGCAGAGTCTGCTCGATGATGTCCCGCTCCGTGAGCGAGATTTGGCGGTTGAGCGTCGCGGCGTTTTGAGCCATCGAGGTGTGAAGTTGCACGGACGGGTCGTTCGTCGGTCCCGCGTTGCCCAACAGGATGTCGGCCGGCAATTGGTTGGCGGTCAACACGCCGTTGCGGCAGTAGATCACGGCTCGCTGCATGACGTTTTCCAGTTCGCGCACGTTGCCCGGCCACGGGTAGCCATACAACGCGAGGAACAGACCCTCGTCGATCTGTTCGATCTTGATGCTGTGCTTCGCCGCCGATTGCTGGATGAACTTGCGAGCCAGCATGGCGATGTCGGGCTTGCGTTCGCGCAACGGAGCGACTTCGAACTTCAGCATGCTCAGCCGATAATACAGGTCCGGCCGGAAGCGACCCTTTTCGACCAGCGGCTTGAGATCAAGGTTGCTGGCCACGACCAACCGCGCTTGTGACTTCAGGGTGCGGTTTGAGCCGACCGGTTCAAACTCGCCCGTCTCGATGACGCGGAGCAACTTGACTTGCTGGTCCGGACCAAGCACGTCGATTTCATCGAGCAGAATCGTGCCGCGACCGGCCGCCATGAATTTGCCGTCTTTGTCGGCGTGAGCACTCGTGAACGCGCCCTTCACGTGCCCGAAGAGCTCGCTTTCGATCAATTCGCTGGGTAACGCTCCGCAGGCGACGTGCATGAACGCTTCGTTGCGTCGTGGCGACACTTCGTGAATCAAGTTCGCCAAATACGTCTTGCCCGAACCGGTCTCGCCGATCAACAGCACGGTGACATCGTGTTGAGCCGCGACTTCCAAGTCGGCCAACATACGCCGCAATTGCGGTGTGCTGGTTTCAAACCGCCGTGTGATGCCATGCAAAACGGTATCGGGCTCTTTCATCTCACCCGCACCCGCAGACTTCGCTCCGGCAGACTCTGCTGAAGCTGCCGGCGACTGTGGATATTTCTCATTCAGCCACGCGACAACTCGGTCCGTGGGGACGTTGCCGCGCAGGTGCGTCACGCCGCCGCAGGCCACCAGACGTTCGAGCGGCTCGGGACAGTTCTCTGCCGTCAACACCAAGATCTCCAGTTGTGTTTGTCGTTGCCGCAATTGCGTGATGACGTACTCTTGAGCATGTCCGCCGTCCACCGCGACTTGAAAGTCGCCGATCAGGACGTGAGCGGAATGTTGCAAACACTGCTCACCCGCCCGTTGCACGGTGTCGCTGACCAGGACGTCGAAGCGTTCGGACAACGCCAACGAAAGTTCAGAACTGAAGATCAGGTTGCGACTGCAAACGATCACAATCGGTTGGCTCATGTCGAGGCTCCGACGACCACGTCCAGGAAACAGCGCCAGCAACAACTTCGCTGGGTGTTCGGAGCATGAACAAAGCCAGTGCCAATCACGTCAAGGTTTTGAAACAAACGGCGAAGTCCCGCGATTCCCCGAGGAACCGCGAGTTTTTCAGCGACAACTCGCAGACCCGTTGATGCCAGGGTTGCGAAACGGCAACGCCTATTCGATGCCGTTCGACAACGTGGCGATCCAGCAACATCAGCCGAACTGAGGCGAACGGCAACTCAAAATTTACCGATGCAGGCGAGCCGGAGGGCGTTAGCTCGCACGCGGCCAAAATCGAAACGTTGGCGAGCGGGGCAGCGTCAGCCCCCCGGTGCATTTGCCGCAGGACCGGGGGGCTGACGCCACCCCGCTCGCCTGGGAGATTTTCTGTTGTCATTCGCCTTAGAAACGGCGAATGAGCGAAACCTGGGCTTCGGCGTCGAAGAAGCGGTTCGTCCCGTCACGCAATGGGACGACTGCCGCCGCGCGGACGAATGTGTTATTCCACCACACGGTGTGCAGACCAAGAGTCATGTTGACGACGTCGACGTGATTCGCTCCGTTGCTGATCTGGATGCCGGCCGGGTTCAGGGGATCCTGAGTGCCGAGTGACTGCGCGGCCTGAACGTCGTTCAACGTGGTTGTGTAATGGAACTCCAGTACCGAGGCGACGCCGGTCAGTCCATCGTTGTCGTCCGACTGAAACCACCAGTAGCCCGCCGCGCCGTCCAGGTACATTAGCGTTTGCTCGTTAATCCGGCCTGTTTGCTGGGCACCGGGACTCACGAAGGTGACCTCGTTGCCATTGGCCGCGACATCGACTTGCAGAAAGCCATTGAAGAACCAGCGGTCATCCGGCGTGAATTGGATGGCCGCGTAGGGCAACAGATGCACGGAATCATTGCTGATGTCGACGCGGCCTGGCAGCGTGGGAAAGAAAAGCGTCGCGTCGCTGCCGGTGGGGCTGGTGACTGCCAGACCGAGCGCCGCCGCGAACGATTCGTCCGCGTACATTAGCCGCTTGAGCGTGACGGCCAAATTGCCGACTCCGTCGGAGTTCAGTCGGGTCTCCGTCAGGGCCAGGTCAGTCGAACCTGAGAATGGCATTCGCACATCCACCGACCAGATGCCGTCGAGAAACGTCTTCTCGAAGCCCAGCGTAAACTGATCGACCGAGGCGTTCACATTGGCTTGGCCGGGGCTTCCAGGCACGCCTTGATTGAGCTCCAGGGCGTTATGAAAGTGGTTGTAGTAGAAAAACACGCGATCGGTGGGCAACGCTCGAGCGTGCTCGTTTTTGAATCGCCGCGTTCCGCCTCCCAAGGGGACATCAGCCAGGATGGAACCCAAGGAAACTCGAGCGATGGCGTTGCTGGTGATGTCGCTCGGGCCATTCACGCCGTTGCCCGGGCCATTCACGCCGTTGCCCGGGACGTTGACGCCGACAGTCAGTGGATTATAGTAATCGCCGAACATATCTGGTGCTCGCGACAACCGCGCCAAGTAAGGCTGCCGGTTGGGACTGTTCGGTAGCGTCGTGAACGGGTTCTGCGGCGCGGACGGCGCGATGGGAGCTTGCTCGGGCTGAGTTTGCTCGGACTGATTCGGTGCGGACGGAACGGGCTTGAATGGCTCAAGCTCTTGGTCGCCTGCAGTCGACTTGAGCGGCACGGTTCTGGAGACAACGCCGCGGCGAGGCTGGCTGGACGGCTGATCCGCCTGGGCCGAGACCTCGGCGACAACAATCAATGCGATCGAAAACAGCGTTGCCGCTAGCGCCGTCCGGCACATCATTCGTCCTCGTTCCCTGAGTTCGCGTCGCTCCGTCGTGATCAGCCAGATCCAGCAGTTTATCGGCATTTCTGGCCGCGAGACTTGGGCTGGGAACCGCTGGCACACCTATTTTACCGCAGCGTTTACAACAATGGCGGAGTACTGACAAGGCCGAATTGGCGCGGAAAGACTGCGGTTTTCATGCCGATGACGCGTCGAGCTTAGGCCCTTTAGAGCCTTCGTTCGTAAATTATGCGCGCCGTGCGCGCAAATTGTGGTGCGACGCTCCGCGTCGCAATTCACGACGCGGAGCGTCGTGCCACATTGGTTGCAGCTTCGCCGTGTTAAGAATGCCGCGGTTCAGCTCGACCCCTTTCGGATCGCTTCCAACTGCCGCAGCGAATCTTGAGCCTTTTCCCGCAACTCCGAGTATTCTGAGCTGTCGGGCACTTCTTTCACAAGCTCTTCGAGCAGGCGTGCCGCTTCCTCCAGAAGCCGCTGTGATTCCTCGTACCGTTGCCGTTGAGCTTCCAACTGGCCGAGATTCAAAATGAGTTGCGCGAGTTCACTGCGATAGCGCGGGATCGCCGGGTTGCGCGCGGCCATGTGCTCGAAGGCTCGGCGGGCCTGCGAATACGCGTCGATGGCCGCGCCGAGTGCGGCAGGGTCGGTTGACATCAGAGCGGCCTGCAAGTCGGCCCACAGAAGGTGACACAACGCGAGCTGATGCTGGTCTTCCAGGTCGTCCGGTTTTTCGTGCAGCAACTCGTCGTACAGCTTGATCGCCTCGCGAATATTTTCCTTGACGGCGGCGGAATCGTTCTTGTCGACGGCCAAATTAGCGAGGTTGTAATAGCCTTTGGCCAGATCTCGCCGCAGTTTGCGATCCTTCGGCTGTCGCGTGAGCGTCTTGAGCCGGTCTTGTTGCGCGTCTTCAAACCGCTGGCGAGCGGCATCAAATTCGTCGCGTCGCCGGTCGAGCAAACCAAGGTTCATGTCGACGTTTGCCAACAGACGTTCGTACTCGAAGCGTTCCATCGGGTCGTTGGTCTTTTGCACCAGCCAAAGCCGGAGCTGACGGGCTTCCACGAAAAACTTTTCGGCTTGGTCGAGTTCGTCGTTGCGAGTCGCCGCTCGGCCCATCGCGTTGAGCGTGTTGCTGAGGAATTGTTGCAGCGACTTCGAGTCCGGTTTCTCTTTGAGCTGCGTGATGAGCATCCTGCGAGCCGTCTCGTACGACATCATGGCGGCTTTTGGCGAGTCAAGTTCTTCCACGATCAGTCCGATGCGGTAGTGCGTGGCCGCGAGTTCTTCTTTGACGGTCGGATCACCCGCGCGCTTGATCAGCAGACGCAGGTAGTATTCGTGCGCGAGTTGTAGTAGCTCGCGCCGCAAGCCCTGCGCCCCCGGTTCATTCAGCAGACGATCCTCGCTGACGCGCGTGAAGAACTCGTTGACCGCGGAGAGTGCGTCTTGAAAACTCGCTTCCGACAAAGCCTGTGCGACTTTCGTTTCGCCGAGGCTTTTTTCAACGACCATCTTGGCTCGACCGGTCTGCACGTAGCCGACGGCCAAGCTCGTGACAGCGATCAGCACCGATAACGCTACGACGCCGGACAACGTGGCGATCAGCGGATTGCGACGACACCAGCGCGATAAGCGTTCGACGCGACTGATCGGCCGCGACAAGATGGGTCGGCCGTCGAGATAGCGTTTGAGTTCGTCGGCCAGTTCGGCCGCGGAGCCGTACCGGCGTGTCGGCTCCTTTTCGAGACACTTCATGCAGATCGTTTCCAGATCCGCATCGACGGCCGCGTTGAGTTGCCGCAACGGCACCGGGTCTTTGTCCAGCACTTGCCGCATCGTGGCGATCGACGACGCCGCTTGAAACGGCGGCCGGCCGCTGAGCACGTGATACAACGTCGCGCCGAGCGCATACACGTCCGAGCACGCGGTGACACGAGCCGCGTCGGTGAATTGCTCGGGCGGCATGTATGGCGGCGTTCCCATCGCCTCGCCCGCCTTCGTGATTTCGATGTCTTGATCGAGCAATTTGGCGAGTCCGAAGTCGGCGATCCGTGGGCGATTGGTCGCGGACTCGATGAGGATGTTGTGCGGCTTGATGTCGCGATGCAGGATGCCGCGCTCGTGAGCGGCCTGAATCGCGCGGCAGACTGGCTCCAGCACGGCCGCCGCCTGACGGTTGTCGATCGGCCCCGTGCGGAGCTTGTCGGCCAAGCTGCTCCCTTCGACGAACTGCATCGAAAAGAAATGGCACCCGTCGGCCTCACCGACCTCATACACCGTCACCAGATTGTCGTGCTGCAACCGCGCCGCGGCGATAGCCTCCGCGCGAAAGCGTTCGATGGCCTTGGCCTTGCTGACGCCGCTCATGCCGCTCAGCCGATCCGGGCGGATCACTTTCAAGGCCACGATGCGATTGGCCGCGCGCTGCCGCGCACGGTACACAACACCCATGCCGCCTTTGCCGAGTTCGTCGAGCAACTCGTAATCGCCCAGCGTGCCGCCGGGCCGACCGGGACTTGGACGCCGTGACGTCTGCGAGGCCACAACGGTCGTTTTCTCGTCGAGCGTCTCCAACCCGTCGCTGGGACGCTCTTTGACCGGGCCCAATTGTTCCACGCCGGTGACGTTTTGTCCCGACGCATCGGGGCGGCTCGCGTCCGGCTTTCCAAGAGACGCAGCTTCTTCCAGCTTGGTGTTGCCGATGCCCGGCGTGAGCGTTGTGCGACCGCGGAATTCGGTTCCGAAATGTCCAGACTCGATGGCCGCGAATACCTCGTCGACAACGACGTTCGCGTCGGGGAAGCGCGATCGATATTCCTCGCGAACCAGTGTTTCGCCAGACTGACTACGGTGCTGCACTTCCAGGAACAACAGGTCATGCAGCAGAACCATTCGCTCCTGACCCGACCAGCCGTTGAGGTATTCCCGTACATGCGGTTGCTGGCCGGCGCTCAAGGCGACTCGAAAACGTTCCTGCTGCTCGGCGATCCGCAGGCGAACGTCTTCAGCAACCGTCTGGACACCCAATTCCGAGGACGACATCGCGATCTCCATCAGCGAACGCCCGTGACGGCAGCGTTCGGAGTTTTCACAGTCTCGATGATCGTCCCAAGGCTGGCGAGATGAAGCAAGACGATCGGTCAAAGCTGGCCGTAGGGACCGCAACGAATCACGCACGGAACGGCCAGCTAATTGGCCTTGATGGGATTTTGGCGCAGAATACGCGAGCGCTTGGCACGGCAAGACGCTTCGCCGAACTCGCGTCCAACACACAGGCCAATCTCATCCTGGACTCGCCGAATTGCGACCGATACCGTCTCCCCACAGACCATCCATTCCGATGACGATCAGCGTTGCTTTTCACCATGCAAGTGTGAAGTGTCGTCCCAATGTGTCAGATGTGGAATAAGTTGACACCCGAAAACAGAAGGAGACCGTCGTGCGGACAAAGCGTCGAGTTCTGGCGTGGCTGTGTACCG
Source organism: uncultured Planctomycetaceae bacterium (assembly GCA_964430385.1). Classification (GTDB taxonomy): domain Bacteria; phylum Planctomycetota; class Planctomycetia; order Planctomycetales; family Planctomycetaceae; genus CAYSHJ01. The sequence continues at coordinate 6,018 of CAYSHJ010000574.1, read as the reverse complement.
CTGGGTTACTCCTGACGCTAAATGGCTGCGGGCGTGATTCCGCGCCCGCGCGAAGCGGCTATTATGATCCGTACGGCGGGCAAGATTATCGACAGATCCAATTTAAGGACGACGTGCGGAGCAACAGTTCGCTCGACGGCGGCATCGCGCAGCTTTCTTTCACGGACATCAACGGCGAGCCGTATGACCTGAAAGATTTTCTCGGCAAGAAGCATGTCGTGCTGGTGGTGACACGCGGCTTTGCGGGATCGGTCTGTTTGTATTGCTCGACGCAGACGTCGCGGTTGTTGACCAGCTACAAGAAATTCGCCGCGCGTGACGCCGAAGTGGTTGTCGTGTTTCCGGTCGAAACGCCGGAGGACAGTAAACGGCACAAAGACTTCCTGGTCAACGTGAAGAACAGGCTCGACACGCCCGTCGACAAGATTCCATTTCCGTTGGTGTTGGATATCGAACTGAAGGCGGTCGATCAATTGGGCATTCGCAAGGATCTGTCCAAGCCAGCGACGTACATTCTTGACAAGCAAGGGCAGGTTCGATTCGCGTACGTCGGTGAATCGCTGGCGGATCGGCCGTCGGTCAAGGCGTTGCTGGAACAGTTGGACGCGTTGAATAAAGCGGCCTCGGACGGATCAGGCTCATGAGCGGCGACTTTCTGAGCATTGCGACCGGACTGTCGATGCTGAACGCGGAGACGGCGGAATCCGTGGCGCGCGAGGCGAGACGCACGGGCGAGTCGCCCGACACGATCGTCATCCGCAAGGGCCTGCTGTCGGCGGTGCAGATGGACATCGTTCAAACGTTGCGACGGCCGGACGAAGTTGTCCCCGGCTATGAACTGCTGGGGGTGATCGGGCATGGTGGCATGGGAGTCGTCTATCGAGCACGACAAAAGACCCTCGATCGCGTCGTCGCCATTAAGACGATCCTCGTCAGCCAAATGGCCGACCCGCAGATGGCGATGCGGTTCGAGAAAGAAGCCCGCGCGGTCGCGCGGTTGCAGCACCCGAACATCATCAGTGCGATCGATTTTGGACAGCACGACGGCCGCTTGTTCTTTGTGATGGAGTTGGTCGAGGGCGAAGACCTCGAAATACTCATCCGACGGAATCGCGAGCAAGGCCGCTTAGGCACGGCGGCGGAAGAGTTGGCCTGGGGCCTGGCGCGACAAGCGGCTTCGGGGCTCGCTCACGCAGCCGAGCAGGGGATCGTGCATCGGGACATCAAGCCGGCGAACTTGCTGCTCGTCGAGCCTCCCACCGGATTCCCGCTGCCGCCGGGAATGCCGCTGGTAAAGATCGCCGATTTTGGCTTGGCGTTTCTGGCGTCAGAGGCTGAAACGAAAACTAGGCTGACTGCTGCGAACACGGCGGTCGGCAGTCCACATTACTTCGCGCCGGAGCAACTCGGTGGTCTGGCGGTCGACGGCCGAGCCGACATCTACGCGCTGGGGGCGACGGTGTTTCATCTGCTCGCCGGGCAACCACCCTACTCGGGGCTGGCACTGACACAGATTTTGACTCAGAAACTGACGGCCGATTCACCCTGTTTGAAGACTGTGGTTCCCGACGTCGCCGACGCCACGAACGCGCTCGTCGCGGCGATGATGGCTCGACAGGTCGATCAACGGATCGGCTCGTACGCCGAATTGCTGCAGCGCATCGACGACCGCTTGCGAGCGACGAGTTCCGCATCCCAGTGCGGCTTGCCGACGGGACCGATGTTCGTCGGTCCCAATCTCGCGCACGGCGGCAACCTCGCCGCGTCGACGATGTCCGCGCGTCCGCTGGTCGGGTTGACGTCGGCACTCGCGGCGACGGTGACGATGCAGGTCTCAGGCGCCGACACCAAACCGCTCGCCGAAACATGCGTGATTAGTGACGTGAGCGGACGCAGTCTTCCCGTCGCTTTGAAATCCCCGCAGGTTGATCACGGGCGAACACGCCGCGCCGTGATCACCGCCGCGGGAGTCGTGGTGCTCGGCGGAGTCGGTTACTTCGCGATGCGGTTCTTCAACGGCGCGACTCGCACGCCGCCGAAACAGCAGCTTGTCCCCAGCGGCTTAAGCCAACCGCTATTCGATGGTCGCTCACTGAAGGACTGGCAACCTCGCAGCGGCGAGTGGCGAGCCATGCTGGACGACGACGGAGCGACCGTGTTGTCGGGAACGAACGGAGTCATGGCCCGCCGACTTTTTCGCGGCCAGGGACAAGACGCACAACCGCTGGCGCATTTCGCGCTGACGCTGGCCGCTCGACGGCATCAAGCCCGCGCCGTGGAATTGCACTTCGGCATCAGGCCTTCGCGGGACAGTGACGATGTCCGCTTGGCGCTGCGCGTCGAGCCGGAAACTGCCGTGATCGTGCGCCGTTCCGCCGATCGCGGTGGGTCACAGCCGGTCACCGCGCCAGTGCCGTTGTCCGCGGTGGCCGATCAGCCGCGAGTGCTCCGCATTGTCCGCGACGCGACGCATTGGTTTGCCTTCGTCGATAGCCAGCCGGTCGGCGTCGTGCCGCTTTCGGGACAGCCAGAACTCCCCGAATTCCGTCTGCTCGCCGAAGCTGGTCCGGCGTGGTTCTCGGATGTGGAGGTCGAGGAGTTGAGGTGGACAAGTGCGACGGGTGAAAAGTGAACTGAGATCAAACGACGATTCCGTCTCAACCTTGACCCTTCGCTCTTCGTTTCGACCGTTCAACACAACGGCCCGGCTGTCGCGAGGGCAACCGGGCCGCGTCGAAGTCGTGAACGAGCGCTGGCGAATTACTGAGCCATGTCTTTGAGGGCCTTCAACGGACGGACCTTGACGACGCTCTTGGCCGGCTTGGCCGGGACGTCCATCAGTTCACCCGGCTTGAACGGGTTGGGCACGCCCTTTTTGGCTTTGGTCGCCGGCTTGTGAATCCTCATGATCTTCAGCAGGCCAGGGATGGCGATGATGCCAGAACCCTTCTTGCCGATCTGCGACGCGACGAGCGCGGTCAGACCGTCGAGCACGCTCTTCACCTGCTTGCTGGTCAGATCCGAAGACTCGACCAGCTTGTTCACAATCTCAGACTTGGAAATGGACTTTGGTGCCGCCATGTGACTCCCTTTCAAACAGACAGCGGGACGAACGGAAACCGGGTCAGTGAACGCCCAAACGAACCTGTACCCGACGTAAGTGGTGAACCAAACCAACGCGAAAGACCGCTGGTTTCGCGGCGAAACTTAACGGTGCGGGTGTGTGAAATCAACCACTCGACCCACGACGAATTGCAATTTTTCCCGAGAAATTCGCGGCTGTTGAAGTTCACGACTCAGCGTTCGCGCGTCGGAAAGCCGCTCGCTGCGACCGCCGTCAAGCGCTGAAACATCAACGTCTGACCCGTCGGCGGGTCGCTGACGGTGAGTTCGATCTGAGCGACACCGAACGGAATCTCGTCACACAACCACACGTCGCAACGATACCGTAACGGATGATCGGCGTCCTTTGGTTGGAAGAACGTCTGCGCTGCGGCGCGCTGACATCGGAAAGCTTTCTCCGGTCGCAGCGGCGTCTTGAGATAGCGGATGTGGCCCGGATGGAACGGCATGAAGCGAGTCCCTTTCTCGCTCGGCAAGCCGGTGACCAACATTCGCAGTCGCACGATCTCGTCCGGTTTGAGCGAACGATCCTTGGGTGATGACAAGAATTCGTGCGGCAGCTTGCCGGCCGCGAACGCCGCTTCATCGAAGAAGGCCGTGAGCGCGCGCGGCTCAGGCAGTGGCTCTGAACTCAGTCTGTACCAGCCAGCGTTCCAGTCAAAGTTGACTGGCAGGAGTGACGTTTCTCGGGAACCTTCGACTCGTCGACAATCGGTACTCACAATGAGCTGGGTCCAACCAATGGAGCCCGCGGGTGTCGGCCGGTCATCCCACAAGACGGGAGACCCAGTTCCCTGCAAGGTCACGGACCGAACGTCGCGTTCGCAGTTTTCGGGAAGCGTGGGGAACCAAGTCCACAATTTCCGTGAGAAGGGAAACGGCGGAGGCGGGGCGTCGTATTCAATCCAGCCCCAGCGTTCCAGCAGCGTGAACAGCCATGGATGTTGCCAAGCGTTGCTCCCCGGCAAGCTGGCCGACGCGACCGATACGGCCAGCAACCCAGTCGCGAACCACTGAAAGCCGCGACGCGAACCCCACGTGTCGAAAACCGGAATCATCGCGATCAGCCACAGCGGAGTCAGCCACAGCATCCACCGCAATGCGACGCTGTTGCCGCCGTAGTTGTAGTTCTGCGTACGCGTCAGATAGAAACCCAGGGTCACCGCCGTCAGCCCCGCACCGACCAACAGCATCGTGCGCTGCCGGCATTCCGGCCAGTGTCGCCAGTGAAACCAGCCAACCAACGTCAGTAGCCACACCGGCGTCAGTGAGAACAGCCCGTGATGTCCGATCGTGCAATGTAGAACGTACATCAACAGTGAATCGAGATTGCGATCCAGCCCTTGCGGATTCGACCAGTAGCTCGGAACGCCTTCGTGTTCGAAACGGTACTTGTCGCCACCGTAGCTCGAATAAAACGGCATCGGTGTTCCGGTGACCAACCAATTCGTGGCCGCAAACGCGGCGATCGGCACCACCACCGCTGGCACGAACACCGTCAGCGTGCGACGCGCGTCGGCATTCAGCAACAAGGCTCCAAAGACTGCGATCAGCAGAGCGGCCGGCAGCTCCAAGCAGAACGTCAGCGCCGCGAAGAAGCCGACCAGCGCGAAGAACCGCTTGCGGCGTTCGCCGTCGTTGAGAACTCGCAACACTGTGTACGCCGCCAGCACGACGCAGATCGCGGCCGGCGAATGATTGTTCAGCGACGACGTGAACGGCCCCAGCAGCGTGGCCCAACTCGCGACAAACAGTACGAACAGCTTGCCGAAATCGTGCCGCGCGTTTCGCTCGACCAGCATGGCCATGACGATTAGCGAGAGCACTCGCGGCAGCCAGTTGGCAATCAGCAGGATCAGCCGAGTGACCTCGATCGTGTGGTTCAACAAATCCCAGCCCGTCACCTTTTTCACCACCCAGTAAACGCCCGCGACCAGAGTGCTTTGCAACGGCGGCTTGGTGGAATAAAAATGCCCGTTGTGTCGCACCTTGTCGATCGTGCTCCAGCCGGGTCGCGCGTCAATCTCGTCGATTTGATATGTGCCGCGTTCGACGAGCGACCACACGGTCGCCCAGCGTGAGCGATCATTCGCGCTTTGCAGTGGCTGCGACGTGAGCACCTGCGCGAAGGACATCGCCGCCGCCGCGGCAATGATCAGCAGATAACAGCAGTGACGCAGCGAGCGAGCCTCGGCGGCGGGATCAGTTGGATGGCTCGTGCTCTGCTCCGTCATGGCCGGGAGATCTCAAATTTGAGATTTCAGATTTCGACTTCCGAGATCACAGCAACTCGCGCAAATGGAAATGATGCGGTCCCAGTTTTCCGCCGTAGTTGCCGGCCGTCACGAGCGTCAGTCCCGGACATCGACACGCGGCATGCAATCCCGCGCGCATCGCGTCGCGCACGGCATTGGCCGAAAGTCCATCGACGACGAGTTCGTACACCGCGCCGGTATTCGCTGGCAATTCGCTTTGTGTTTGAGCTTGCAGCGTCGGGCAGTACGCGTCATTGGTGCTGGCTTTGAGCTTCTTGTACCGCGAGCCGACCTTGCTACCGGCGCGCACGATGCCGCCGGGAAACGGCAAGGCCACGTCGCGCACGACGCGCATCGCGGCCGCGGCGGCTTCGGCCGCGACCAACGCCTGAGCTTGATCGACGGCACACAACAACAGGTTGCCGCCGGCGACGCCTTTGATTGTGCCGATGCGGTCGTCGCAGACAAACTCGCCGTCCATCACGGGAATGCGCCAGAAGCGTCGCGAGCCGAGCTTCTTCGACGCTTGAAAACCATCGCCAAAGAACCGCAGTTGGCCGCCGACCACGATTTGCTTCTCGCGCGAAGTCCCCGGCAAGCCGTCGTAGCAAGCGGTCGTCGGGCAGGTGAGCACGCATTG
>CAYSHJ010000573.1:0-11013 GCA_964430385.1 uncultured Planctomycetaceae bacterium | reverse complement strand
CGAAGGCCAGAACCGCGAGATTCGCCGGCTGATGGCCAAGGTCGGGCACAAGGTCATGAAGTTGAAACGCGTCGGCTTCGGTCCGATTCGATTGAGCAGTCTCCCGCGAGGCGCTTTCCGCCAACTTTCTGTTGACGAGATTCGTTTGCTCAAACAACTGTGCGAACAGCGAGCCTACTTGGACAGCACCGCTTCGCGCGGTCGCAAGCCACGATCGAAGAAGATTGGCGGCGGCTCAAAGCCCGGCTTCCAAAAGCGTCCGCCACGCCAGTTGTCGACCGACATCGTTGAGTCGAACTCCAGTTTCCGTCGCGAAGAAGATTTCGAAGGTCCGTCACGCCAACAATTTCAAGGACGGCCGCCGACTTCACAGCGTCCGTCGCAAGGCACGGTTCGTCCACCGCGTGGTCGCTTCGTAGACGCATCGGCCGGGACGTTCGATGACGGTTCAGGATTCAACAGCCAACGTCGATCTGGTGGACCTCCGCGACAAGGCGGAGCGAATCGTCGTCCACAAGGTGACGCGGCACGACCGCAGCGCCGCCGATTGAATGATGACGGAGGCGAATCGTTCGATTCGAACACTCAGTCCGGCGGTCAGCGCCGTTACGGTGGACCTCCGCGGCAAGAGGGCGCGAATCGCCGACCACAAGCTGGCGCGGCACGACCGCAACGCCGCCAATTCAATGACGAAGGAGGCGCGTCGTTCGATTCGAATACTCAGTCCGCTGGTCAACGCCGTTACGGTGGACCTCCGCGACAAGGGGCTGCAAATCGCCGACCACAAGCTGGCGCGAATCGCCGGCCACAAGGGGACGCGGTACGACCGCAACGCCGCCAATTCAACGACGAGGGAGGCGCGTCTTTCGATTCGAATACTCAATCCGGTGGTCAGCGCCGTTACGATGGGCCGCCACGGCAAGAGGGCGCGAATCGCCCGCCGCAAGGGGGCGCGAATCGCCCGCAACGTCGGTTCGTCGTCTCGGAAGATGCCGGCCCAAGGTCAACGTATCAAGGGCGGCAAGGGCAAGGCAACTTCAGCGGCGGCCAGCGTCGATACGGCAGCAACCGACCGGGCGGTCAGAAACGTTTTCCTCAGCGCGGTGAGCGACGACTTCCGCAAAACCAAATCACAGCGGACGGTAAAGAAATCCTGGAAGGCAATGTGACCGGCTTCCGTTCAGTCCCCAAGGAAGGCCGGGCTCGCCGCCCGATGACTGGACAACGGACGTTCAACGCCCGCCAGAAACGTATCCAACGCCGGCGAAAGGCCGAGGATTAATTCATGTCGTCAGTTCACTCCGCGGCGACGTCGCACGGATGCCAACACGACTCGCCGCCGAATCCTTTCTGTCCTGCCAGCCAGGTCGTCGCGCGAGTCGTTGAACAAGAGCAGATAGCTCGCGACACGTATCGGCTGCGGCTGTATTGTCCGGAGATTGCGAAGCGGATCGTGCCGGGACAGTTCTTCATGGTGCGGCCCGTTCACGGGACCGACCCGCTGCTGGGTCGGCCGTTCGCGCTGTACGACACGTACGACGATGCGCACGGTCAGCCGGCGGGACTCGATTTCGGATATCTCGTCACAGGCAAGCTGACGTCGCTGATGCCGACATGGAACGCCGGCGACGACGCCACGATTTGGGGACCGCTCGGCAACGGTTTTTTGGTTCCGCCGGCTGGCACGAGACACTTGATGTGCGTCGCGGGAGGCATCGGTCAAACTCCGTTCCTGGCCGTGACGCGGGAAGCGTTGGGACTGCGACGCTACGGAATTTCGCCGCGCGAACTCGTCGCGAAGCCGCAGCGCGTGACACTTTGTTACGGAGTTCGCTCCGCCGAGTATTTTGCGGGGCTGAATGACTTCGCAATTGAAGGGCTTGATCTGCGATTGTCTACCGATGACGGTAGCCAAGGGCATCACGGTTTTGTTTCGGACCTGCTGCGGCAATCGCTGACGTCCGATTCTCCGCCCGACCTGATTTATTGCTGCGGCCCTGAGCGAATGATGCACGCGGTCCAAACCATCGCGATCGCCGCGAACATTCCGTGCTGGTTGTCGTTGGAAACGCCGATGGCTTGCGGCATCGGCATCTGTTTCAGTTGCGTCGCCAAGATTCAGCAAGATGATGGCGCTTGGGATTACCGTCGCACCTGCCTCGAAGGCCCGGTCTTCCCGGCCAGGAAGGTGGTGTTTTGAGAACCATTGAGAGGCATCCGTATGACCAAGCTTGCCCGTTCTGCGTCTGTCTTCGTCGCCACTCTTGTTCTGATAGTCTTGGTCGTCTCGCGATTCGAGTTGGCGGCAGACGCGCCTTCGCCGCTCGAAAAAGAAAAGTCGTTGGCCGAGTTATTGCCGCGAGTCCCGCCGGTCGAGGCTCAGGACGCGCTCAAGACCATCAAGGTCGAGCGCGGCTTCAAGCTGGAGTTGGTCGCCTCCGAGCCGCTGGTCGGCGATCCGGTCGATGCGTGTTTCGACGAGTTCGGGCGGATGTACGTCGCGGAGTTTCACGGCTACCCGTACTCGGCCGAGCCGACGAAGCTACATCCGAAAGGAGGCGGCCAGAAAAACGACGGCGTCATTCGGTTGCTCGAAGACACCGACGGCGACGGACGGTTCGACAAGAGCACGATCTTTGCCGATCAGTTCGAGTGGGCGTTGTCGGTCTGCTGCTACAACGGCGGTGTGTTCGTGATCGGGCATCCGCATTTGTGGTACTTCAAGGACACCGACGGCGACGGCAAGGCTGACCTGCGCGAGATCGTGCTCACGGGCTTCGGCAAGGACAACGTGCAGGCGTTGGCCAACAACCTGAAGTGGAGTCTGGAAAACCGCATCCTCGTCGCGGGTGGTCGCAATCCGAATGTGCTCACGCGCGACGATAAAGTCGTGCTGCAAGGAACCAGTGACTTCTCGTTCGATCCGCGCCTGCTGCTACGTAGCCGTCACGCTCCGCGTGACGAGCCGAACGTTCCAAAGGACTCCCAATCGCCTTCGACGCCGAAACAAACCGCCGTCAACTCCCCTACGGCTCGTCACGCGGAGCGTGACGGCTACGTTGACGGCGTCGAACCACTGTCTGGCGGCGAACAGTTCGGGCATTCGCTGGACGATTGGGGGAATCGGTTCGTTTGCAACAACAGCAATCACATCGAGCATGTGGTCTTTCCGCGACGTTACCTTGCGCGCAATCCGTCTTTCGTGGCCAACGGTATCGTGCGGAGCATCGGGATCGAGGGCCCGGCCGCAGTCGTGTTTCGCCGCAGTCCGCCGGAGCCGTGGCGGATCGTACGAACCGCGCGACGAGTGGCCGACCCGAGCTTTGCCGGTCTGCCGCAAAGCGAGCGAGTCCCGATCGGCTTCTTCACGTCCGCAACGGGCGTGACAATTTATCGCGGCTCGGCTTACCCGGAAGAGTATCGAGGCAATGCCTTCATCGGCGACGTCGGTGCGAATTTGATTCATCGCAAAACACTGACACCGAACGGAGCCAGCTTCAACGCCAAACGGGCCGACGAGATGACCGAATTCATCACCTCGACGGACAATTGGTTTCGGCCGGTAAACTTTGTGAACGCTCCCGACGGCACGCTATTCGTGCTCGACATGTACCGCGAAACGATCGAGCATCCCGCATCGATCCCCGAAGACATCAAGGCTCATCTCGATCTCGAAAGCGGCAACGACCGCGGCCGCATCTGGCGCATCGCCGCGCCTGACGGCAAACGACTGCCGGTGCCGAAACTTGGCACGATGACGTCGGCGGAACTCGTCGCTCAGCTCGAATCGTCGAACGCCTGGAATCGCGAAACGGCGCAGCGATTGTTGTGGGAACGGCAGGATACGTCGATCGTGCCACAGCTTGAAAGGCTCGCGCGCGAGTCAGCGTCTCCGCTGGGCCGTTTACACGCGCTGTTCACGCTCGAGGGATTGACCTCTCTTCGTGCCGAAGTCCTCTTGCCGAATCTGACGCATGTCGAGCCCAGGTTGAGGTCGCAGGCGATTCGATTGGCGGAGCCGCTGCTGGCGAACAACCACGAACTTGCGAATGCCGTCCAGATGCGAGTGACTGATGACGACGAGAAGGTTCGTGTTCAACTCGCGTTCACAGCCGGTGAAATGTCTGATCAACTCGCGCTGACGACGCTGTTGCGATTGGCACAGGATGCGCGGAACGGTGGCGATGTGCGAGTGGCGATGATGACTTCGCTGGCTGGACGTGCGACGCCATTTTTTCAACAACTCGCGAGCGATGCGGAGTTTGCCAAACAGCCGCACGCAAGCAGTTGGTTCGTTGAGCTTGCTCGCACGCTGGGCAGTGACTCGAACGCCGCCGCCGGCCTCAGTGCGTTGCGAATTGCCATCGCGAGCAGTCTTCCAGCCGCGAACCGTTCCGCCGTGTTGATTGCACTCGGTGAAGGACTGCGGCGTCGCGGTGGCTCGATTCCAAAACTCTTGAACGACTCCAGAGCCGATGACGCGACGAAGTCCCAAGTGGTTGCGTTTTTCAAGACCGCCGTGGCGGTTGCCGCGAATTCGAAGTCGTCCGCCGGTGACCGCACCGCGGCCGCGCGGATGCTCGGCCTGAGCGATTTCGCGATGGCCAGTGAAACACTCGGCGGCCTGTTACAGCCGCAGATTGATCCGCAGTTGCAGATCGCGGCGGCGAATTCGCTCGGACAACTCGATGGCGCGGATGTTCCGAAGTTGCTGCTGACCGGATGGCGCGGTCACTCCCCGGCCGTGCGGCGTGAAATCGTTGACGCGCTGCTTCGATCAGGCAATCGAGTCGGTTCGCTGCTGGAGGCGGTTCAAGCCGGGACTGTTCTGCGAGGCGATATTGAACGAGACAAAAAGGACTTACTGCTGAATCATCCACAGTCCGAGATCCGCGATCGTGCCAGGCAACTACTTGCCGCCGAGGTCGACCCGAATCGAGCGAAAGTCGTCGCCGAGTATCAGTCGGCGGCGGCTCAGTTGGGAGATGCGGTGCGAGGCAAAGTGGTCTTTCAACAGAAGTGCGCGAACTGTCACCAAGTTGGAAACATGGGCTTCGTGGTGGGCCCGAGTCTGCAAAGCGTCGCGAACAAATCTCCGGCGGACTTGCTGTTGGCGATCCTCGATCCGAGCCGCGAGGCTCAACCAAACTTCACGACCTACGTCGTCGAGACCTCCGACGGAAAAGTGCTCAACGGCCTGCTCGCGGCCGAGTCCGCGAACAGCGTGACACTCCGACGGGTCGAAGCCAAAGAAGACGTCGTGCTCCGCAGCAACATTGAGACGATCGCCTCCAACGGCAAATCGCTGATGCCCGAAGGCTTCGAGAAAGAGATTCCGACGACCGCGATGGCCGACCTGTTGGCGTTTTTGAAGAGCTTGTCGGGACAGTGACGACGGACCGCGCACTGTGTAGCTGAATTCGCAAGAATTCAGCCGCACGAGCCTGGTCGACGGACTGAATTCTTGCGAATTCAGCGACGACGAGTCGGAAGGTGCCTGTAGTGCTGGATCGTCGCTGCAATCCTGTTCCAGCTTTGCTACAGTGACGGAGTCATTTTTTGTGCCGTCCACCGATGATCCTTTTTTCGGAGACGGTGGGTCGTATTTCGATGGTCGTCTAGCCAAATCAGGCCGCGAGAATTGCGGACTGTGCTGCACGTCGCACTATGAGTGTTTCCATTGTCACCTGTCCGCAATGCAAGTCGCTGTTGCTGAGCGACACGGTCCAGTGTCCCAGTTGCCATCACGTGCTCAATCCGAACCAGGCCGTCGATCTGACGGGGTTCAAGCTGCACAGCGAAGTCATGGGGAGTGGCTCCGACGACATTCCCTGTCCCGACTGCGGTGAGATGGTTCGCAAAGAACTGGTCCGCTGCTGGCGCTGCGGCGGATTCTTACGGTCGGAAATGGCCGAGACCTATCAACGCATGCGGGACACCACGGCAACTTCGGCCCCCACCGCTCCGGTCTTTCGCGACGATTCCAGTTCAAAACCGAGCACCGCTTCGCAACCGGCAGCGGCGTCGTCCGTTCCCATGCTGATCGTTAGCGCGGCGGGCGATGATGACTTCGCACTCGGCCCCGGAGTCACCGCCATCGCGCCTGGCCAGCCACACCCGCCTCAGCCGGCCACTGACTCGGATGGCGATGGCACGTACCGTTTGCCAGAGTTGGTGGATTCTTCGACCGCGCCACCTGCAACGACCGCCGCGCCCAACGCTTCAGCGACTGCAGATGGCTCCAAGAGTCCTCCGGCGCCGGAGGCCGACACGGCAGCGGAATCGCATTCCGTCGCCACGGCTGGGGATGTCCTTTTGGATATCGCTCGCCAAGAGGAACAAGAGTCCGAGGACCGTCGCAAGACTCGCGGTAAACGCAAACCCGGCGGACCCATGACCGCGCGAACGGGATTCATCATTTTTTGTCCGAACGGCCATCAAATTGAAGTTCAGGAAAAACATCGCGGCCAGATGGGCCGATGCCCGCGATGCAAGGCTCAATTCATCGTGCCGTTGGCCAGTTTCGAAGAGAAGCCGGCCGAGCCGACAGCGCCCGCCGGGGATGCTGCGGCGACGGCTGCCGAAGCGGCGGGAAAACTCTCGGCCGGAAAGTTTACGCGCTGGATGAACGACGTTCGGTTGCATCTGCTCGACCCCACGAAGCTCAAGCTCAAACCCGGCAGTCTGGAGAACGCCTTTGAAATCGTCGATCTCGGCTTTGGTTTGGATGGGCTGTTGCTCATCACGCTGGTGAAAAAGGGTTCGCTCTTCAGTTCCACAGAGAAGAACAAACCGGAAATTCGCGAGGCGGTTGTCAATCATCTCACTGCCGGCAAGCCGCTGCCGGAGCTGCAAGTGGCCAGCCAGCGATTGTTCGCCGTGGCCACCGTCAAGCAGCAAATTCAGGTGGTGCAACCGGTGATCTACGCGCACGAATCGATGTTCGCGGGCATTCCGGTTTTTGGCGTCAACCGCATCGCGGTGCGATTGCCCAAGCCGCCTGACGGAAATGAATTACTGTTCGCCTCGTTCTGGCTGTCGGAATTTCGTGAGTTCGCCAAGCAAGTGGACGAGGTCTTTGAGATCAATGCCCTCGGCGAGGACATGGGCGTTCCGCTGGTTGACAAGTTTGCCGAGCACAAGTGTCACTATACCGAGACCATGTTTCAGGTTCTCGAAGACGCCGCGTACTATCAAGCCGATTCCGGGATCAAGCTGCGGATCGCCGGTCGGAAATGCGAGGGTTGTGGACTGCTCGTCAGCGAAGAAGGCCGCAAGAAAGAACAGCTCGGCGGTGCGGATGGAAAAGGCATCGCGAAGGCCAAGTGCCCGAAGTGCCAGAAGAAATTCGGCTCATTCACGTTCTATATGCTCGACGCGGCCCCCGCTGAGCCGCCTGCGGCCGCCACTCCAGCCGCCGCCGAGTCGTCGGCATAATTTCGAATCAACCTCGCCGATGGAATGGGTGCGCGACGCGATTCAGACTGCACAAAGTCAGCGATTTTTGGTAATGCTCACGTAGCCGCGAAGGGCGCGGTCGCAAAAATGTCTGTGGCGTGACGAACCGTTCGGCCACCGGAGATTGTCATGAAGTCCGCCGTGATCATTGACGCTGTTCGCACACCCATCGGAAAAGCCTCGTCGGAGGTCGGTTACTTTCGCGATGTCCGCGCGGCTGAGCTGTCGGCTGGGTTGATCAAGTCGCTGGTCGAGCGAACGGGCATTGACCCGCATCTGATCGAAGACGTCCGATGGGGCTGCGTGCAGCAGCAAGGAGAGCAGGGTTACGACATCGCTCGTATCGCGGCCTTGATGGCCGATCTGCCGATCGAGACCGGCGGCGTGACCATCAACCGCAACTGCGCGTCCAGCCTGCAAGCGATCAACGACGCGGCGATGAGCATTTTGGCGGGCTATGACGATGTGCAGATCGCCGGCGGCGTCGAGCACATGGATCACATCCCGCCGACGAAAGACTACAACCCCGCGCCAAGCCTGTTTCGCAAGCACTCCGAAGCCATCATGAACATGGGTCTGACGGCCGAGTACCTCGCGATGAAGTATGGCATCAGCCGGCAGCGGCAGGACGAGTTCGCCGCTCGCAGCCAGCAGTCGGCGTGCGAGGCGACTCGCAAGGGCGAGTCGGCTTGCGAAATCGTGCCGACCTGGGGTCGCAATGAGATCGGGTTGAAATCACTGCTGACGACCGATCAAGGTCTGCGTGCCGACACGACCGTCGAGGGCTTGAGCAAACTGCCGCCGGCGTTCAATCCGGCGGGCGGCAGCGTGACCGCCGGCAACGCGTCGCAAGTGAGCGTCGGCGCGGCGGCTGTGCTGATCATGTCCGAGGACAAAGCTCGCGAATTGGGTTTGAAGCCACTGGCTCGCGTCCGCTCGATGGCTGTCGCCGGTGTCGCTCCTGAAGAAATGGGGATCGGCCCGGTCCCCGCCGTACACAAAGCGCTCCAGCGCGCGGGCCTCAAGCTGTCGGATATCGACTGCATCGAGATCAACGAAGCGTTCGCCGTGCAGGTGCTGTCGGTGCTCAAACTGTTGGGCATCGACGAGTCGAAAGTCAACACGCGCGGCGGAGCGATCGCCATCGGACATCCGCTGGGAGCCAGTGGAGCACGCATCGCGGCGACTTTGTTGCACCGCATGCGCGACTCCGGCGCGAAACTTGGTCTGGCGACGCTGTGCGTCGGACAAGGCCAAGGCGTCGCGACGGTGTTTGAGGCAGATTGAGGAACCCAAGAACAGTAACGTCTCGAATGCTCAAATCGACGGCCTACCTCGACACGAGTTTTCTTTCCGCGTATTGGTATCGCGGTAAGAACGAAATGCTCCTCAACAGACGCCGAGTCACGCGTGACTGGTGGGTTTGGGAACGGAGGCACTTCCGCCTGTGGACTTCCTCCGTTGTCGAAGATGAACTGGCCGAAGGGGTCTTCCCTGGACAACGCGAATCGCTCAAGATGTGTCGTCAGGTGGTCTATTGCCAGGTGACTCGTGAGGCCAAACAATTCTGGCGAGAACTTTTGGAAGCTCGGATCGTCCCGGAAAATAAACCGCTCGATGGATGGCACTTGGCTTTGGCAGCGTGTCATCAATTGGATTATCTCGTCTCGTGGAACTTCTCGCATTTGGCCAATTCGGACGTCCAAAAGCGACTGGATGTCCTTTGTTCTCGCCGACATTGGCCGAGTCCCCAATTGGTGACTCCCGCATCGATCCCTCAAGTTCGCTTCGGACAAGTCGTCCTCAGAAGGAGACCATGATGTCAGACCCTATGCTGGAAAGAATCTGGCAGGCCAGGCAGAGCCTGATTGAAAAGCACGGCAGTGCGGAGGCCTACATCGACGATGTGATCCGACGTGACGCGGAACGCCGAAGCAAGCGGAAACAACGGCCAGCGAAGACCCCGCTATCCAAGCCAACCAAAGCAACGACAGCATCACGGTCGACATCGAGACGCCCCCCGAAAATCTGAACGCATCGCGACCAGTAGTGGCTTCAAAAGGACTCGTTCCCCATGCTCGGAGCACATCTCACCCCACAACAGTATCTCGCCCGCTGCGCCGAGGAGTTTGGCAAGCTGGACCTCAGTCAGGCGGTCGGACTCGCTGACGAGATTTACTCGGCGTATCAAGACGGCCGGTTCGTGTTCATCATCGGCAACGGTGGCAGCGGATCGAACTCGTCGCACTTCTGCGAAGATCTCGGCAAGAGCACGCTGCGGCGCGAGGACTTTCTTAACGACAGCATGAAGCGGCTAAAAGTGCTCAGCCTGACCGACAACACGCCGTACATTTTGGCGTGGGGTAATGACGAAGGCTTTGATCGCGTCTTCGTCGAACAACTGAAGAACTTCGCGTCGCCTGATGACGTACTGATCGCGATCAGCGGCAGCGGCAACAGCCCGAACATACTGAACGCCGCCGAATGGGCTAATCGGCACAACCTGCGAACCTGGGGTATCACTGGCTACAGCGGCGGCAAATTGCAACCACTGGCCAAAAAGAATCTACATGTGCCGCTGGATGACATGGGCATGGTCGAGTCGATCCATCTGACGCTGTTCCATTGGATCCTCAACGACGTTTACGCCCGGATCAACCGAGTCGGACGCCACGCCAGTTGAGCGATCGCGGCGGCTGTCCGCGGTTTATGGCATCAAGTCCGGCAACTTGGCTTTCGCGTCTTTGCCGTGGTCGCGCAGCGACACTCGGATGCTGATTTTCTGCTCCTGGCCACCGAAGGTGGATTTTAATTCTTGTTGCATTCCCGCGATCCCGAACGGCACGTCGCGATGTCGGAAGACACGATGAGTCATGTGGAGCTTCACATTCACGTCGAAGGTCACCCAGGCTCCGTCCGCCGGCAGCGTCTGCATCAAGGCCCCGGACTTCGGCTCATCGGCGAAGGCGAAGAAGGCCAACACCAGGCCAAGACCTTGAGCAAACATGCCATTCCCTCCCGTGCGCGCGACGTAATCCAGGATTAGTGCTTTGTCACCGCTTGATTTTCGGGTGAGCCGGAACGCACTAGCGTCCGGTTTGAGCAGCAAAAACCGGCGCTAGCGCCCAGCGGCTGATTTCCGCGACCTGAATTCCTTGCCGTGACAAAGCACTTGCCCGAGCGCGATGCGATTGGTGATATCTCGCGCGCGGCCTATTTCGCCATCGCGAAACGAACGAGTGTCATCACATTTCACTTGCTTTCGCGAGCCAACGTCGGCATTCTGCTTCGCAATTCCAAGCGACACCACGAACTCGCAAGCCGTGTTAGGCCGCGCGCGGTTCACTTCGCTGGTGGCCGATTAACCGCAAACCGCAATGAACCGCAAGTCCTCCGTGCGCTCAATGCGTTATCGGCCAAGTGTCAGTCAAAGGTAGTCACCCGCGACGTTGCGTGGTGACAAAGTGTCAGTCAACGGTAGTCAGTGTTTGCGATGCTTGTTTGTTGGCTTGTAGTCGATGGTTTTGATCTTGGGGTGGTCATGTGGTTCACGAC
>CAYSHJ010000572.1:0-1995 GCA_964430385.1 uncultured Planctomycetaceae bacterium | reverse complement strand
CTCGCTCGTTGCTCTCCGCGAATTCGTTCGCAAGAACTCATCTCGGAATTCAAAACACCGAGAAGCCGTGCGAGCAGAGGTTCTTGACGCACCCTCACGGACCGAGGTCACCGACCGATAAATGCGTCGGTCCGACACACCCAGGTCGATGTAACCGACGCGAGTTGCCGAATTGAAGAATAATGCCGCACGCGGAGCCGCAATGAGCATCGCCACCCCGTCGCGGTACTCTGCCTGAAGCCTTGCAGGGACGCTTCTCGCATTGGTGTTCCCCCGCAGCCTGGAAACCAATCAGGTAGCGATGGAACGGCTATTCCCCTCTTCCATGAGACCGTCGCGGAAGGTAGCCAGCGACCTCGGCGGAACGTGCCATGAAAGGGAACTTGGAATCGTCTCGGAATTGTGGCGAATGACACGCCGTGCGAGACCTTTCGGTGGCCTACCAGTCCCCTCTCGCGGCCACACCGTTGACTGCCCTCGTAAGCAGTCTGGCAGCGGTGTGAAACATGCCGAAGACTCTTCGCGATCATGCCGACAGGTTCCCTTGACGTCGAACCGGAAAGGGAGATGGAACGTGTTGCCAATCTCAGGCATTCTGGTAGGGTGAGGACATCACTCCCCTCCCTCACGATGCCCACCTTTCTCACAGTCAAAGAAGCGGCGAAGCTCACCGGCAAATCGCCGAGTTCGATTCGTCGAGTCATTTATCCGATCATCCACGACGACAATCACCCGGATCGACAGCACATCGAGCCGACGATTGACGAGGTGACGAAGCTGCGATTGAAGGGGGAGAATTTTGCGTGGCGAATCAGCGAGGAGTTGCTGCGTCGCGAAGTCCCCGTCGAGACTGAAAAGCCGACCGGCGATGAACGAGTTGATTCACAGTCCCGGACGGCGGGGGATGTCGAATTGCTCGCGATGCTGCGTCGGGAACTCGACATCAAGAATCAACAGATCACGCAGCAGTCGGAGATGCTCTCGAAACAAATGGAGTTGATCAGCGGACTTAGCGAACGACTCCGCGAGGGGAACATCCTCATTGGTTCGCTTCAAAAGCAACTCGCACTTCCGGACGGAAGTCATCGCACTGAGTCGGACGTTGTCGATGCGAAGTCTTCAACGTCGTCCGTCACGGAAAAGGGGAGTGAGGCGACGAAGAAAAAAGCCAAGCCGAAAAAGGGCTTTTTCTCTGGACTCTTCCGGTGACTAGCACATCGGCCATTGTCGGCGGCGATGCGCAGGCGACATCGAAAACGAATCGCTATCGGCTCCCCGGAATTGAGCGAGAGGGGATTGCTCAACTGTCGTTGTTGGAGACGGCGTTGTGGCCGCTGAGTGGGAAGCTCAAGTCGTCTGTCTTCGGGACGTCGTATTCGTTCGTCACCCCGACCGGAAAGAAGACGGCCGAAGTGACTGTTCGCTCGGCACTCGGTCTGCAACCGATCGACGAGTTCATTTTGTGGGGACTCTTGGGGGCAACGCTGAGCCGACCGAATGCTGAGGGCGTTTTTCTCGCGACGCCGTATTGGATGCTCAAGCACTTGGGGCTCGACACCGGCGGTTCACAGTACGCGATGCTGCGGGAGTCGCTCGTGCGGCTCACGGCGGTGAGCTACCAGAACTCCGGCTTCTACAACCCGGAGACGCAGGAGCACGAGTATGCCGCGTTCCAGTTTCTCAGCATCTTGCTGCCGACCGTGGGGGGAGTAGGCGGCATCGTGGACAACGATCGCTGTTGGCGGATCGAGTGGAACCCGACCTTCTTCCGCTTCTGCCGAGCCACCGGCGGCAATCTGCTGTTTGACCTCGACCTGTATCGCCAACTGACTCCGGCCGCTCGCCGGTTGTTCCTGAAGTTGAAGGACCGCTTCTGGCGATGCCACCGCGTCTTTCTGAACGTCGATGACCTGACCATCGACGGCTTGGGATTCTCGGCCGATCGTCCGCTCTACAAGCGGAAGTTCGACCTCACGAACTGCATTCGCGAGCTGC
>CAYSHJ010000571.1:0-2181 GCA_964430385.1 uncultured Planctomycetaceae bacterium | reverse complement strand
CGAGTCCGCTCCGGCTTCACCACGCAGCGAATCGTTGCCGTCACCGCCGTCCAGCGTGTCGTCGCCATCGCTGCCTCGCAGCGTGTCGGCACCCGCTCCGCCAATCAGGCTGTCGTTGCCGTTGCCGCCCACCAGTATTTCGTCCCCGGTTCCCCCGGTGATCGTATCGTTCCCTTCGCCGCCATCCATGATCAGCCGTACGTTTCCTATCGGACTGCCGGCCGCTGAGAGGATGTCGTCGCCATTCCCACCACGAATATCGAGGAGTATCGCGGCGACCCACGTGAGGTCGCCCACGTTGATCGTGTCGCCGCCGTTTCCACCGTCGACGATCACCGTGTTGAACGTCGGACCCACCGTGATCGACTTGCCCAATTCAGAAACCGTCAACCGATCTTTCACATTCTTCGCGACATCGAAGACGTTGCCGGCTCCGCTGCCTTTGACCAGCAGCGTGTTGTCTCCGACCGTGTCTCCGATGAAATCACTGCCATTGCCGGCCCCTTCCCAGACAATCGTGTCGTGATCGTCGCCACCGTCCAGCGTGTCATTCCCCCCCTGCCCGTTCAACGTGTCGTCACCCACGTCGCCGAACAGAATGTCGGCATCAGCGCCGCCGAGTAGTGAATCGTCGCCCAAGCTTCCATCTAGGGAGTCGTTTCCAGCACCGGAATTCAACGTATCGTCGCCAAACATACCAATCAGCGTGTCGTTGTCGTTGCTGCCGATCAGCAGGTCGCCGGTCGCATCGCGATCTATGGCGGTCACGAAAATTGTCGCAGGATTGCTAACGGCCTGTTGATTGTCTGCGATCGTGTATGTGAACGAGTCAATTCCTGTAAATCCGAGATTTGGTGTGTAGGTCACCAGACCATTGCCAAGGCTGACAGCTGATCCATTCGCGGGCTGCGACGTAATCTGTATAGAAGCATAATCCACGAACCCATCAATGTCGAAGTCATTGGAAACGATGTCGATTGTCACCGGATATGCAAATGTCGTATTTGCCGTGTCATTTCGTGCGACCGGCGGTGCATTATTAACAATGACCGAGATTGTTGCGGTGTTGCTTATCGCGCCGTCGTCGTCCAGGATCGTGTACGTGAAGGTATCCGTGCCGGAGAAGCCGATGTTTGGAGTATAGGTCACCAAACCATTTCCGAGATTCACGGCCGTTCCATTGGCCGGTAGTGACGTCAATTGAATCGAACTATACACAATCACCCCATCGGGATCGGCGTCGTTGGAAACGATGTCAATCGTCACGGGGCTCCCGCCTGGGGAAAGGGCCGAGTCATCTTGCGCCACTGGCGGCTGGTTCGGTGGCGAAATCGTGGTCGGATCGGCGTTGCCGAAGATTGTGTGCGCCGTATAGATCGCGGAGTCACCAGGAGCTAACGAAAAGACGTTACGCAACGCGATCACGCCATGATTCGGGTTGTCCACAAACTCATCGCCGTCGGTGTCACCATTGACGACGTTGCCGAGCGGTTGCCCCGCTGCAATTCGATTTTCCATTGCCGGCCACTCATTGTGCTCGTAGCGGTTGCCAGGCTCGATCGTCCCATGCACACCGCTGATGGCGACGAACGCCGCCACTGTGGAAGGAGTGCCGACACGGTCCGATTCCAAAATTAATTCCGTGCCGCCGGGATTCGGCAAGTGACCACCCGCGTCACCGAAGATCGTGCCGAAAGCGCTCGACATGTGAAAGTGATTGAAATTCACAATGTCGAAGTCATTGGTCGTTGAAGTGTTGTTTGTGATCGTGTAGGTTCGCGTCATGAACGAACCAATTTGAGTTCCAGTGTTATCGAACATCTTTTGGATCGTGGCACACATCTCCCAATCCATGCCCCAGGTACCATCCACGAACAAACTGTGCGCTTCGGTCGCACTCGCCTCAAACAGACTCACCGAGCCAGACAGCGAGCTGCGGGTTCCGGAGTTGTTGCCGATGTACGTCGTCGTGGAAATGTCGATCACGTCCGTACTGTCGACCGATCCCAACGGATTATAGAATGGACCACCGCCGCTGAGTTGCCCAACGCCGTTGATATTGATCTCGGAGTCGCCGTCAACTGTTCCCGAGACGAGGTTGGCCGTGCTGACATCGGAAACGCCCACGCCTGTGCAGACAGCGTCAGGGAACGTCGCTGGTGGTGGTGGTGGTGGTGGCGG
>CAYSHJ010000570.1:0-15415 GCA_964430385.1 uncultured Planctomycetaceae bacterium | reverse complement strand
TCGCTCCGCGACGGAGAATCCGAGTCACGGAGTGACTCGGCTACGGATGTCGATTGGTTTCGCTTCACACTCGAGTCCACCGGCCGAGTACAGATTACGTCGCTGCCGAATGCCGGAGCCGCGAGCACCCCTGTGGTGTTGACGTTGTATGGCGATCAGCTTGCCGAGTTCGATCCGGCGGTTCCGTTGCAGCACTGCTTGCTCGGACGCAGCGAGGCCGATGCGAACAACTCATCCGACGCGCGAGTCGATATCCAGTTGGAAGCCGGGACGTACTTCGTTGCGGTGAGCGGCGCGGGGAATCGGCACTTCCATCCGTTCGTAGTGGACAGTGGATTGTTTGGTACGGCGACCGACTATGGCATCCGCATCGCGATCGCCAGCGGCCAAGCACCAACGGGGAATCGGGATCAGTTCTCGCCCGATGTTGAATTCAACAATGCTGGTGACGATACGCCAGACACGGCCATCAATCTGGGCGACTTGGCGGCGATCGGACAATTGCAGATCAGCGGCACGATCGGTGACGACACCTTCTACGACTTCGCCAGCGAAGACCCATTCGCCATGAATCCGGCGGCGGACGTCGATCTGTATCACTTCTCGATCACCGGCGACGGCCCATTCGCGCTCATCGCTGAGACTTACGCCGGACGCATCGGCTCACCGCTCGATCCGGCGTTGACACTCTTCCGAGCCGATGAATTCGGTTCACTTGAATTCGTCGCGACGAATAACAACACGCTGAACCCGACCGAATCGAGCAACGGGCAGTTTCCGTTCTTCACCGACGCCGTTTTGTTCTCTGGGCTATCCGCCGGCGACTACTTCCTGGCGGTCTCTAGTTCCGGCAACGACGCGGAGTACGGCCCCGACGGCATCTTCGATCCCCATTTCGCGCACAGCGGACTCAACGGCGGATCGGTCGGCGATTACGTGCTCGATCTGCTGGTCGACGCCGACACGGAATCGCCGCAAGTCGTGGGGCAGGTTTTCAACCTGCCCGGACTTGGCGAGGTGGAACTGACAGGTGGGCAGGTTGAAAACTTGCCTCACGGGCCGACACATCTCAGCCTCCAATTCAGCGAAGTCGTGAACCTGCAACAATTGGCGTACAAGGCGTTCCTGCAAGTGGGTGACAGCACGGTCAGTGCCGTGTTCATCCAGGGAGCGGACGACACACAATACTTTCCGCGCTTTCAGTCGTACGACGCAGCGACCGGAATCGCTCGCTTTCTGATGCTCGACGGTTTGCCGAACGGCGAGTTTGAACTACATCTGTCCGGCGCGTTGGGCCTTACGGACCTGGCAGGGAATCCGTTGGTCGGCAACGACGCTGGCGGCGATTTCATCGTGCGGTTCAACGTGGCCGACGCATCTCGCGTCGCCACGCGTCTGCAAAACGCGGCCGGAAACGATGCGTTCGAAACCGCTCAATTTCTTGGCGTCCTGTTCCCGCACGAGTTGCAATCGGGTGTAGCTCCGTCGCTCCGCGACGGAGAATCCGAGTCACGGAGTGACTCGGCTACGGATGCGGTGACCTTGGTCCGCGACGCCGCGACGAACGCCGGTCAGCCGGCCGATACGGCGGACTTCTTCCAGTTCGAACTGTTGCAGACGCAATCGTACTTCATCACGCGGACGAACACCGGCAGCGGAGCCGCTCCTGCGGTCCAGGTGCTCGACCTCAATGGCCAGATTGTGCCATTGGCCTCACAACCTCGTGGCCAGGGACTGCTGGGATTTCTGCCAGCCGGCAACTATGTCTTACGCGTCGGTCCTTGGGACGCCGCAACTTCCGGCGACGTGACCTATCGCATCGAAATCGAACTGGGCGGCGTCTACGACAATCCGCCACCGCTCACCGTTGGTGCCGCACCTGCGCTGCAATTGCGTTTGGCGGGAACTGCTCCGCTGCCCACCGCTCCGCTGCAAGTCGTCCTCTCCACGGGGCCAATCGGCGACAACCTGGCGTACAACGCCGGAGCAGGAAACGACGGCATCACGTCCGGCATGCGGAATCAGACGAATGTTCAAGTGCCGGGGACGTTGCTGTTGGCCTTCGGCGAGCGGCTGGTGGGTGGGATTGGAGTCGCTTCCGGCGTTCTTGCGCCGGCTGACGATGATCGCATTGCATTTCGCTTGCCGGATTGGTTCGAGCGAACAGGCTCGAGCGACCTGGCGTTTTTGGATTCGCCGTTGAACACTCGACGATTCACGTCTCAGGACGATGACGTCGCGATCGACGAGTCAGGTGATCAAGAGACTTCCGAGCCGCGCGAAGAAGCAGCCGAGTTGGTCACGCCGCCCGCCGATGGCTCGGTGACGGATGTTTCCTCCGAAGAACCTCCAGAGTCGTCCGATCTAGTTTCGCCCGTCGGACAGACTCCGTCCGAGAGCCCCGATCTCAACGGCGCGACCTCGTCGAAAGCGGTGCCGTCCAATGGTATGGCCGAAGAAATGACGGAGATTCGCATCGATGATTCGGATGTCTTGGAAGCGAATTTTGCGTGGCTTGCCGTGATGGCGGCCGCCCTCTCCGGTTCAATGAGCAGCAGTCAGTCAGATCCTCGCCGATCTGGTCTCGATGGCATCACGTTATCCAATGGCGGCAGGTTTCCGGACACAAAACGCGCGCCCAGGCGTCGTTGATCAAGCAACCACCGACACCGTGTCGGCGGAGAAAACATCATGAGCCAGCAGAACGACTCCAGCGTTGAGAGCTTGCTGGTCTGTGGTGCTGGACGTGGATTTGCCGAGGAGCCAAGCTTTCTCGAAGCACGTCGCCTCAAACGCGAGCTGCTTCAGGAACAGCGCTCCCGTTGGGCGAATGGCGAGCAAGTTGCACCGGAAGAGTTACTTGCTCGTTGGCCGACGGACCCCGAACGTGATCCCTTCGCTGTCAGCATTGTCTATGAAGACCTGGTGCAGCATCAGCGACTGGGCGAAGAGCGGAGCGTCAGCGATTACTCGCGACGCTTTCCATCTCAAAAGGACTCGCTCGCCAGCTTGGTTTCGTTCGACCGAATGTTCGAATCGATCCGTCAAGCTAATCCGGGTGCCTGTCAGGGCCGAAGTCGCCGCCGCGATTCGTTGCTGGGATTCCCTGATGTGGGCGATGTCGTATTCGGCTTTCGGCTGTGCGGAGAGCTGGGCCGCGGTGCGTTTGCTCGAGTGTTCCTGGCCGAACAGAATGAGCTTGCCGGACGTCCCGTGGTGCTGAAACTGTCGCCCATCGAAGGGACGGAACCGCAGACGCTCGCGCAGTTGCAGCACACGCACATCGTTCCCATTTATTCCGTCCACGAAGACGCGAAGGCGGGCCTTCGCGCTGTCTGCATGCCGTACTTCGGCCGAGCGAGCTTGTCGCAAGTGCTACGCGAGCTGTGGGCGACCACCAGCTTGCCGACCTCCGGACAGCAACTCGTCGACGCCTTGTCGAAAGCTCAAGGCCCAGCGGTGGGTGCTTCTCGGCAAGTGAGCGGCACGGCGCTAGCCGCCGGTTTTTCGCATGAGAATTCGACTCCACGAAACTCCGCGACACCGGTGGCTAGCGCCATTCCGCTCAAAGTAAGTACCGGGGGGCTAACGCCCCCCGCTTGCCAGCAGAGGACTCGCCAGCAGTCTTCGGAGATCGAGGCCGATCTCAAGCACCTCAGCGAGCTGAGCTACGTCCAAGCCACCGCATGGATCATCGCTCGATTGGCGGACGGGTTGGAGCACGCTCACAACCGTGGCGTGCTGCACCGCGACGTCAAGCCGTCGAACGTGCTCATCAGCAGTGATGGTCAACCTTTATTGTTGGATTTCAACCTCGCCCAGGACCAATTCCATGACGCCGCCGAGGCGGCCGTGGGCGGCACGGTCTCGTACATGTCTCCCGAACACTTGCGGGCGCTGATCGGCCGGACGCCGGATTTGGTCCATCAAGTGGATCGGCGTTCGGACGTCTATTCGCTGGGCATGGTGCTGTTCGAAATGCTCACGGGGCATCGTCCCTTCGACCAGAGCGGCAGCTATTCCGCCCTGCTGGTACAAATCGAGGCGATGGCCGCCGAGAGGAGCAAAGTCACACCGACATTGCGGCAGCAGCGCTCGGATATTCCGTGGAGCTTGGAGAGCATCTTCCGAAAATGCCTCGCCCCCGATCCGGTTCAGCGTTACCAAAGAGCGGAGCATCTCGCCGAAGACTTACGCTGCTTTCTGGAAGACCGGCCGCTGAAGCACGCCCCTGAGTTGAGTTGGGTGGAGCGCGTGCGCAAATGGACGCGCCGTCATCCCCGATTGACTTACTCGGCGGGCGTCACTTCGGTCGCGGCCGTGGCCCTGCTGGTCGTCGGTGCCGCATTGAACACGGTGCAGGGGCACCTGGCGAAGACGCGCGATCAACTTCACACGGCTCAAGCGGAAGATCGTCAACAGGTTTTTGAGTCTGGCACAGTGCGAGCTTTGTGTTTGGTGAACACGGTGGTCCCCTTGCAGGATCATCTCCGCGAAGGCATCGCCGTCTGCGAACAGACGTT
This sequence comes from uncultured Planctomycetaceae bacterium, assembly GCA_964430385.1. Lineage (GTDB taxonomy): Bacteria > Planctomycetota > Planctomycetia > Planctomycetales > Planctomycetaceae > CAYSHJ01. The sequence goes on along the minus strand of CAYSHJ010000570.1, from coordinate 10,892 downwards.
AAACCTCTACGGCTTCCTCGACGGCGACACGTGGCGTGAGCCTGTGGAGTGGTCTCGACTGGCCACTGAAGACCGTCGTCGGTTGGCCGAAGATGCTCGCGAACTGCTGATGTTGCTCGCGTCAGCACGCCTGCAAATCGAGTCGAATTCCACCGGTAGCACCGGCCCTTGTGGCCGGTCTGACGATGGCCGTGATGTTAACGTCAGGCATGAGGCCGACGTCGACAGCCGGCACAAGGCCGGCGGATACCAGCGTTGTCGCGATGCGTTGTCGCTGCTCGACCGCGCCCAAGCAATTCCGGACATCGCTCCCTCGAAAGCCTTGTGGCTCGATCGGGCACGCTACTTGAGTCAGCTTGGCGACTCCGACGGTGCTGCGAACGCCACGCGGCAGGCCGATCAGATCAAAGCTGTCGGCGCCCGCGATCACTACTTGTTGGCCACTGCGTATGCTCGCGCCGGAGGCCGCGAAGGATTTTCGAAAGCGCTGGTGGAACTGGACGAAGCCATCCGGCTGGAGCCGCGACACTATTGGTCTTGGGTCCAGCGCGGCTTTTGTCATTTTGAACTTGGCGAGCATTTGCTAGCGGCGGCGGACTTCGGGCATTGCACCGGTCTGTGGCCGGAATTCGCCTGGGGCTACTTCAATCGTGGCCGAGTGCTCGACGAGAGCGGCAAGAAGGTTGAGGCGGTCAAAGATTACTCGAGGGCGCTTGAGCGTGACCCAAACTTCGTCGCCGCTTCCGTCAACCGAGGCTTGGCGGAATTGGAGCTGGGACGTCATCAGGAAGCAGTGGCCGACTTTGACACGGCGCTGAAGTTGGGGAGGTCCGATGCTTCTTTGCTCGCTAGTCGAGGCTTGGCATTGGAAGGACTGGGCCGACACGACGAAGCCGACGTGGCGTTTCGATCCGCGTTTGCCAAAGTCGCACATTTGCCGGCTGCGGACCGCGAGCGAATTTTACGGGCGTATGGATTCTCCGTTTCAGCCCGGTTGCCGGAAGAGGCTCGCCGCGCTTTCAAAGACGTGCTGGCGGTGGAACCTGACAACGTGCAGGCGCTGTACGGTCTGGCGATGTTGGCCATGAATCAAACGGAGAACGACGTGGCTCTGGAATTCTTCAACCGCGCGTTGGAGACGAATCCCGAGTTTATCGAAGCGCGACGCTATCGAGCGGTGCTGCTGGCTCGCACCGGGCTTCTGGATCGAGCCAGCCAGGACATCAACCGCTGCCTCGAAAAAGAACCGACGGTCGGAGCGACGTTGTATGCCGCCGCGTGCGTCGCCGCGCGGGCGGCCGAACAGCTCGCCGATCCGCAGGTCACGCAGCAAGCGGTGGAGCTGTTGCGCCGAGCATTCGCTCACGGAGTGGACATCGACAAGGCGAAGAACGATCCCGATCTCGCGGCGATTCGCCAGCATCCTCAATTCAATGAACTGTTCCGCGATGTCCCGCGGAATCTTTAACTCAAGGAACTAATCGTGGGCACGAGAACCGAGAAGCTCAGCAAAAGCGTACGCTTTCCCATTGTCAAACAGACCAAGTCGCTGGCCGTTATTTTGCGGCAGGAATTCGGGGTGCCGTTCGCGTTCTATGACGCCGCGAATGGCTTTCCGATTTTGGACGTCGAACCCGACGGGTCAATCGCGGGCGCCTCGGATTGCGACCGTGAGACCATCCGGCAACTGGCGGCCAAGAACCAACCGCGCGTGACCGTGCTGGAAGGGGGCGGCTACCAGTTGGCGATGCCCATCTCCGATGCCAAGCAGCCGCTGCTGGTTGGTGTCGGCGTCCTCGACGCGCTGGCTCATTCGCCGTCGGAACGCGCTCTGGAAATGATTCGCTTGGAGAAGTGGATGCAGTCGGTCGCGGAGCGTTTGCATCACCAAGGTCAAAGAATCAATCGGCAACCGGGCCAGGGAGGTCATGCGGCTCAGTCCGTGAACGCTTGGCAATCGCTGCTCAAGCTCGACAAGCTCCTTCGCCGGTTGCGAATCCATAAGGATCCTGCCAAGTATCGCCAACGGATTCTGGACGCCGCTGCGGAATTGTTGCCTGTGCAAACTCTGGTCTGGGTGTCGCAGCACGGCGAAGAACCGGTGATCGGCGGCCAGCCGACCCTCTCGCCATGGGACTGCCAGCAGTTGGCGACGCAACTGGCCAAAAGCCCTGATTGGGACGACGCGGGAGTGCTGGTGTGCAACGACGTTCAACTGGAAAGCTGGGCCGGCCGCTGCAAGAACGTCACGAACCTGCTCGCCATCACGGTTGCGGACCAGCGCATGAATGGCTTGGTCATCGCGCTCAATAAAGTGGTGTCGAGCGCCGACCGAGCGAAGGCCAGTCGCGGTGACCAGTCCAGCGAAAGCGATGCAGCGACTGAGGTCCGAGCTTCGCATCCGATCGAGACGACGCTCTTCCGTAGCAGCGATGTCGCGGTGATCACGCCGTTTCTGTCGCTGTTGGGACTCTACACGTCCGCGGCACAACGGTATCACAACCTCAAGGAACTGATGGTCGGACTGGCCCGCGCGCTGACTTCAACGATCGATGCCAAGGATCAATACACGTTTGGGCACAGCGAGCGTGTGGCGCGCATCGCCGTCGAATTGGGAATTGAACTGGGTTTGGTCGACGACCAACTCAACGACATCTACCTGACCGGCCTGCTCCACGACATCGGTAAGATCGGCGTTCCCGACGCCGTGCTCGGCAAGACAGGGCCGCTGACGCCGGAAGAAATGGACCAAGTCAAGCAGCACGTCATCATCGGCCACAAGATTCTGTCGGACCTGCGTCCGATCAGCCATTTGCTGCCGGGCGTCTTGTACCACCACGAACGCTACGACGGAGCCGGCTATCCCGAGGGCTTAAAAGGGGATGCCATTCCGATGTTGGCGCGGATTATCGCCGTCGCCGACAGCTACGACGCGATGAGTAGTTCGCGACCGTATCGTCCCGGCATGCCGCTGGAACGTGTCGATGAAATCTTGCTACAAGGCGCGGGCACTCAATGGGACAAGAACGTCATCGAGGCTTTCGGCCGTTGCCGTCAGCGACTTCACGCGATCCGGCAGCGCGGGATTGGCGAATCGCTACGTTGCGCTCTTGACGGCGTCATACGCGAGAACGATCGCAGCGAGCCATTGTCCAGCGTGGCGACGGTCGTGAAGTCTTGAACGGTGAAATAACGGCTTGTGTTTCTCATTCTCGATTCCCACAATCCGCACCGCGTTGAGCTGGCATTATTCATAAGCCGGGGAGAAACAGGCGGCGACTGTTTCACACTAGCCCGACCCGTAAGCAAGGGACCGAAGCGAACCTCCCTCGCTTGCGCGTCGGGCTAGTGTCGGCTGTTGAATGATTTGAGTTAGCCCCAGTGTCGTGTGAACTCAGGAGGAGTCTTGCGAATGGAGCGGCGATTGGTCTTTGGGTTGAGCCTGACGCTCATGTTTGGCGCAGCGCTCGGTCCTGGGACGACCCAGGAGGGGCTGTCCTCATCAAGAGGTTTCGCGGCTGAGTCGGCAAACCACATCCGTTTGGCGGATGCCGCGACAACGAAAACCGTGGTGCCCGAACCGATAAGTCATTCCGGCGATGAACACGCGACGTCAGCGGATGAGTACTGGTCACTTCTGTTTGTGTTGGCACTGTCGACGTTTATCGGCATGGGTGTGATCGGCCGCGTCTCGCGCTTGCTGCACACGCCGTTGATGTCTCTGACAAACGCCATTTCGGCCATCGCGGTGGTCGGAGCGATCATCGTCACGGGCGGCGATTACCCGCCCAGCATTCGATTCCTCGGCGGCATCGCGCTGTTCGCGTCGATGACGAATATCGTCAGCGGTTTTCTGATCACCGATCGCATGCTAAAGATGTTCAAAAAGCCGCGTGAGGAGGTGAAGCCATGATGTACCACCTCGTGCAATTGGCCTATCTCGCGGCGACGGCGTTGTTCATCTTCTCGCTGCATTGGATGAGCGACCCAAAGACGGCTCGTCGCGGCGTCTTCTCCGGCGTGGCCGCCATGCTGCTGGCGATTCTGGCGACGTGGATGCAGCCCACGATTATCCATCACGGTTGGATTGCATTGGCGATCATCGCCGGGTTCGCCGTGGGCTGGCCGCTCTCACGCGTGCCGCTGACCGCCGTGCCGCAACGGACTGCGATCTCACATGCGTTCGGTGGACTTGCCGCCGGATTGGTGGGAACCGCGAAATATTGTCTGTGGGTCGGTGAAGGCTCCCAGAACCTAACGTCGTTTCTTATGGCGGCCATTGTGGCCGAGGTGCTGCTCGGATTCCTGACCTTCACCGGCAGCCTGATGGCGGCCGCCAAGCTGCAGGAGATTAAGTGGATTCCGCAACGGCCGGTCACGTATCCCTATCAAAACGCCAGCAACATCGGCTTGCTATCGCTGGCAGTGTTGCTGGGAGTCGCGTTGGTGCTCAGCCCGACCGGCACGGGGTCGAGCGTGATGTTTGCCGCCGTCATTATGCTGGCGTTAGCCTTCGGTGTGCTGCTGATCATCCCGATCGGCGGTGCCGATATGCCGACCGTGATTTCGATCCTCAACTCGTACGCCGGCCTCTCCGCGGTGGCGATGGGTTTCGTGTTGGACAACAAGTTGCTGATCACGGCTGGTGCTCTGGATGGTTCGAGCGGTTTGATCCTGTCGATCATCATGTGCCGCGCGATGAACCGGTCGTTCACCAACGTGTTGTTCGGCGCATTTGGACAGGTGCAGGTCGCGCAGAAGAGTTCGGATCAAAAGTCGTACAAGGCGGAAACGATCGAGGGCGTGGCACAGGTGCTCGAGCAAGCCAGCCTCGTGGTGATTATTCCCGGTTACGGCCTGGCCGTCGCGCAGGCTCAGCACCGAGTCCGCGATCTGTACGACCAACTCACGAAGCGCGGCATCACGGTCAAGTTCGCCATTCATCCGGTAGCCGGACGCATGCCGGGCCACATGAACGTGCTGCTGGCCGAGGCGGAAATTCCGTACAGCGATCTGGTGGAGATGGACGAGATCAATTTGGACATGCCGCAGTGCGATGTCGCGCTGGTGATCGGCGCGAACGACGTTGTCAACCCGGCCGCGAGGCACGACAAGACGACGCCCATCTATGGCATGCCGATCATTGACGCCGACAAAGCCAAGACCGTGTTCGCCATCAAACGCAGCAAGAATCCCGGATTCGCCGGCATCGACAACGAACTCTATTTTCAAGACCGAACGTTCATGCTGTTCGGAGACGCGAAGACGGTTGTCGGCGACTTGGCCAAGCAACTCGCTGGCGACAACGGCGGGAGGTCTTAGATATAGGTCGTATAGGTCATATACGACCTATTGCTCATTCGCGTCCAGCAACTCGCGAACTTTCGGATGCACGACTTGTCCGTCACTCGTGACCAGTGTTCCTTGCACGATTTCGTCGTCGTGGTTGATCGCCCAGCGGCCGTCCTTGACCAGCGACAGCAAAAACGTCGTGATGTTTTTCGAGAGCATCTGGCTCGCGTGAAACGGCACGGTCGCCGACAAGTTGACACAACCGATCACCGACACGCCGTTCTCGACAATCGTCGCGCCAGGCTTTGTCAGTTCGCAGTTGCCTCCTTGTTCGGCGGCCAAGTCGATGATGATTGATCCCGGCGACATTGCTCGGACCATCACGGCCGTGACTAACTGCGGAGCCTTTTTTCCCGGCACGGACGCCGTCGTGATGACGACGTCGGCCTCAGCGATCGACGGAGTGATTGCCTCTTGCTGACGCCGATAGAAGTCCGCGTCCATGCCCTTCGCATATCCACCCGCTCCGGCAGCGTCGCCGAGACTAAGTTCGATAAACTTCGCACCCAAGCTGAGGACATCGTCCTTCGCCGCCGAACGGACGTCGGTGGCTTTCACGACCGCTCCCAATCGCCGCGCCGTCGCAATCGCTTGCAAGCCAGCGACCCCGGCACCGATCACGAACACCTTCGCGGCGGTGATCGTGCCGGCGGCGGTCATCATCATCGGGAACATCTTCGGTGCGAGACTGGCTGCTAGCAGCACCGATTTGTAGCCGGCGATCGATGCCTGCGACGACAACACGTCCATGCTCTGCGCCCGCGTGATGCGCGGCAGCAATTCGAGCGCGAACATTGTGGCACCACGCTCGGCCAGTTGCCGGGTGATGTCCGGCCGCGTCATCGGATCGCACATGCCGATCACGGTTTGACCAACTCGCAACCTGGCAATATCGGCTTGCCCGGCGTCGGCATTCGCTCCGGCCGCGCGCGCATGAACCAACACGTCCGCCCGCGCAAACACCTCTGTTCTGTCGGCCAGTACCTCCGCGCCCTGAGCTTTGTAGTCGTCGTCTCGAAACCCGGCTGCCTCGCCCGCGCCGGCCTGCGCGATGACGTTGAGCTTCGCCTTTCTCAGCGCGGCGACTGAAGCCGGAATCAAGGCGACGCGACGTTCGCCGGGAAATGTCTCACGCACGACGCCGACGATCAGCGGTCGTTCTGGGGGCGAGGAAGCGGACAGCGAATACGTGTCGGCCGCTTCGGAAACGACATCCGTGGTCATGTTGCCTGCGACATCAGAGGCTAAAGAATCTCGCAGGCTCCGACCCGCGAAGTGGCGGGAAGTTACCGCACTCGCGGGGAGCGAGCCAAGTCACTGGACTCACGAGATATCGGATTTGAGATTTGAGATCTGAGATTTGAGATTTGAGATTTGAGATTTGAGATTTGAGATTTGAGATTTGAGATTTGAGATTTGAGATCTGGGATTTGAGATCTGGGATTTGAGATCTGGGATTTGAGATCTGGGATCTGGGATCTGGGATCTGGGATCTGAGATTTGAGATCTGGGATCTGAGATTTGAGATTTGAGATCTGAGATCTGAGATCTGAGATTTGAGATCTGAGATCTGAGATCTGGGATTTGAGATCTGGGATTTGAGATCTGAGATCTGAGATCTGAGATCTGAGATTTGAGATCTGGGATTTGAGATCTGGGATTTGAGATCTGAGATCTGAGATCTGAGATTTGAGATTTGAGATTTGAGATTTGAGATTTGAGATCTGAGATCTGAGATCTGAGATCTGGGATCTGAAATTTGAGATCTGAGATTGATCTGTGGCCACAACTCTCAACCCACAACCCGCAACTCGTCGAGCAGCCTCCGCGGAACTCCGATGCCCACCACCGTCACTTCTCCTGTGAAAGCCGTCGAGGTGGGATTGTCGAACCCTCGTTTGCGAGCGACGAACGTGACCGTGTGCTGAGCCAGCACGCACAACGGCGAACCGTCAGGCAGCCGTTCGATCGGCAAGCCGGTGTCGCCGTCGAGCCCTGACGGTAAGTCGACCGCCAGGACGTGCCGCGCTGAGCGATTGATCGCCGCGATGGCCATGCGGTATGGCTCGCGGATCGCGCCGACGGTCCCCGTGCCCAGCAACGCATCGACGATCCATTCAGCGTGTGCCAAGTGATGCTCGATGTCAGATAACTCGGGCTGACCGCCCATGACGATGCGCGGCGTGTCGGCGGCCTCCAAGATTCGCCAGTTCGCCGCCGCATCTGCGGTGAGTTCTTCCGGATTCGCGAATAACAGCACGCACACGTCGAAATCGTAAAGCTCCAAGTGCCGGGCGATCACCAAGCCGTCGCCGCCATTGTTCCCCTTGCCGGCGCAAACAACGACTCGCTCGCGAATCCCCAATTCAAGCAACCGTTCGGCCGCTCCTCGCCCGGCGTTCTCCATGAGGACGAGACCTGACATGCCGAACTCCTCGACCGCCCGTCGATCAACGGCACGCACTTCGTCGCGGGACAATGACCCGCGCATTAAATCGAGACGCGGCATGATCAGCACCTCAGCCAGCGACGAACGACGAAGGGACAAAGGGGACGCGGCTCTTTTCTGGCTCATCCGGGAACAGCGTACACAGACGCAACCCGACGCGATCGTTGGAATTGAGAAAATGGATTTGGGAGGCATCACTCCGATGTCCAATGGTGCGAAAAACAATGGCCCTAGCGGAGAAATCCCCGCCAGGGCCTGACACGCCCTTGGCGCATCGGAGACCGAGATATCCCTTGGCAGGTTGCTTCCCAGCAGAGCCTGCCTCCGTTTCTCCCGGCTCTGGGATTTCATCCGAAATCAACTGCAGAAATCAACCATTGGACATCGGAGTGATGCCTCCCAAAATCCACCGTGGAATTGCCCCGCGTTCAACTTTTCAGGATGCCTCAGCCAAGCGATGGCCAATCACGGAATAATCCAATAGATGGTTCAGGCGGATGAACCGCAGTCGTTCATCCCAGTTCCACGTCGCGTGCCGGTGGGGATTCCTTTTTTTTCAAAGTCGTCGTGTTACGATCCTTGCCTCAAACTTTGGACGAGCCTAACGAGAGATCCTTCGCACGCAGGAATGAGCGAAGCACAATACAACAGCTCAATGAAGACAACAGCTCAGTCAAGCCACCACGACGACGAGGAGTCCGAGAGTGCTCGAAGCGTATGCGGATCGATGGGCACTTGTCACGGGAGCATCCTCCGGGATCGGAGCTGAATTCGCGCGTAGGCTGGCGGCTCGAGGGATGCATTTGGTGCTGACGGCTCGACGTCGCGAACTGTTGGAAAAGTTGGCTGACGAACTGCACACTCGGCACGGCACCAAGACGGAGATCATGCCTGGCGACTTGAGTGACTCCACCGAACCGCAGCACTTGTTCGAGACCATTCGCGCCAAAGGAATCTCCATCGAGTTGCTCATCAACGACGCCGGCTTCGGTTGGGTGGGGACGGTGGACGAAACCGAATGGTGCCACATGTCGCAGCTTCTGCGTTTGAACATCGCGGCACTCACCGAGCTGACGTATCGTTTTCTGCCTGGCATGTTGCAGCGAGGACACGGCGGAATCATCAACCTGTCGTCGGTCGCCGGGTTTCAACCGGTCGCGTACATGCCAGTCTACTCCGCTAGTAAGGCCTTTGTGTTGCACTTCAGCGAGGCACTATGGGCCGAGTGCCGCGACCGCGGCGTGACCGTCATGGCGGTCTGTCCGGGCACGACTCAAACAGAATTCTTCGATGTTGCCTGCGTTCCCGAGTGGCTGAAGAAGCATCACTCGATCACGCCGGAACAAGTCGTCAAGGCCGCGTTGAAAGCCTTGGAGCGTCGCAAGCAGTTTGTCGTGCCGGGCTGGCGAAATCGACTGATCGCTTTCGGCGTCCGAATCGCGCGGCGAAAGATGGTCGTGCTGCAATCGATGAAGTTCTTTCGACCGCGCAAGAAAGACAAGCCGTCAAAAGAGAAACCGTCCGCATGAAAGCCGTCCGTTTCGAGCAGTTCGGTGAACCCGCCAACGTGCTCCGTGTGAAAGACATCGATCCGCCGCAACCGAAGCCGGGCGAAGTGCTCGTGCGCATGCTGCTCAGCCCGGTCAATCCGTCGGATTTGATGACCGTCCGCGGTGTGTACGGCAAGCAACCGAAGTTGCCGGCGACTCCGGGTTACGAAGGAGTCGGCGTGGTCGAAGCCGCGGGCGGCGGTTTGCTCGGCAAACTACTCGTTGGCAAGCGCGTCGCGTTGCTCAACGGTATTAGTGGCAACTGGCAAGAGCGGACTGTCACGTTGGCCAAGCAAGCGGTCCCGCTGCCAAGCCATCTTGCGTCGGAACAAGGCGCGACGTTCTTCGTCAACCCGACGACCGCCTTCGCGATGACTCGCCACGTGCTGGCTGTCCCGTCTGGCGAATGGCTGCTGCAAACGGCGGCGGCCAGTGAACTCGGCAAGATGGTTGTGCGATTGGGACGTCGCTTTGGCTTTCGCACGCTCAACGTCGTCCACAGAACCGAACAAGCCGAAGCGTTGAAGTCGCTCGGCGCCGATGCCGTCGTCGCGTTCGAGCCAACTCGGCAATCGTTTGATGAGCTGCGCGAAGAAGTCCGTCGCATTGCTGGCGATCGCGGCGTTCGCTTCGCGGTTGATCCTGTTGGCGGTGCGACAGGTTCCGCCGTCGTGAAGTGCCTGGCCCCCGGCGGCCGCATGCTCGTGTACGGCACGCTGTCGAGCGAGCCGCTCAGTTTCTCTCCGCGCGATCTGATGACGCCGTGCGCGTCCATCGAAGGCTTTTGGTTGGCTCGCTGGTTGCCGCGGTTGAATCTGCTCAAGAAGCTCCAGCTGATTCGCACCGTTTCGGGTTTGATCCGTGAAGGCGTGCTGAGTTCTGATATCGGCGAGGTCTTTCCACTCGATCGTGTTGCCGACGCCGTCCGCGCCGCCGAAACGCCAGGCCGCTCGGGCAAGGTTTTGCTGCGCATTGCGGCGGAGTAGCTCCGGCCCTCGTGGCCGGGTTGACGGACACCTGGCCGATGAGTCGTTGTTTTCTCGGTGATTATCGAATCATCACGGCCACAAGGGCCGGAGCTACAGATTGCCAAAAAGCATGAATTAGCCTGCTGTGCCGAGGAGCCTCGAGTCCATCGAACCGCCGCAGCCTCGTCATTACACTCCTCGGCGTTTTGGAACGTCTGAAATCAGCTTTTGAGGAACGCGCATCGTGTCGGCAACAGCAGTGGTGGGATTGCAGTGGGGCGACGAAGCTAAGGGAAAAATCGTCGACCTGCTGACGTCGGAACATGACATTGTGGTTCGCTATCAAGGGGGCAACAACGCCGGGCACACGGTGAAGTTCGACGGCGAGACCTACAAGCTCTCGCTGCTGCCGGCCGGTATCTTGCGCGACCACATCGTGTCGGTCGTGGCGACGGGAGTGGTCCTCAGTCCCAAGGCATTTCTCGCCGAACTGGACGGCATCGTCCCGCGGCTCGGCACAATCGCGCCGGAGCGTCTGCGGATCAGCGATCGAGCGCACGTCATCTTCCCGTA
>CAYSHJ010000569.1:0-2889 GCA_964430385.1 uncultured Planctomycetaceae bacterium | reverse complement strand
AACCGACTTGACCCAGAGCACTCGCGACTTGGCAACCGGATCGATCGCCAACGCCTGAAAGTTGGACGTGTTGAAAGCCCCCAGCGCCGAGACGAGCAGGCTGTCACCCGCAACCACCGGCGCGGCGACGTAATGATCATTCGACTTGTGGACCCAAAGCACCTTCCCGGATGTCGGCCCCGGCTGCCCGTCAACACTCCCCGTCCGCGCCAGGTTGCCGCGATTCGTTGGCCAGTCAGCCGCCTCAAGTTTCTGAGCGAGCGTGCTGGCCAAACAGAGCAAGGCGACAAGAAGTGACTGGGTGCCGAGCTTCATCACAAAGAGTTTCCTCAATGGCTGGGAAAAGTTGCCTCGGGGATTTCACGGCGCCGTGGAAGGTGCGAGAACGGTCTGCCAGCGCTTGGGCATGACGGCGAATGCCGTCTGATACGTCGCCTCAAGCGGCACCATGACACAACCATTCGGTTCCAGGAACAACGGCATGTCCGGAAGTGGTTGCCCAACGGCAACCGTCTCGACGTAGGCTCTGGTCGTCAAGTCGCACTCATAGGCGACCAAGGTGAGCGGTTGATCGCCAGGGGTCTGAACGGGCGCATCCTGAATCTCTTCCCAAATGGCGGCATAAATGCCGTTCGGGTCGCGCGGACCAGGGGGAAACGGATCGACGATCAGCAAGTGGATGCGCTTCTCAAGGAGTTCACAGGCCTTATCGACCAAAGCCCGAAACGCAGATCGGTTGGACTTATTGCCGGGCGACACGATTTCGAGCATGGCGACGATACGATCGCCGCTGACATGCCGTACCACAATTGAACTTTTTTTTCGGCGGTAAAATTCAGCATCAGTTTCGGCGACAAAGCGTGTCTTCGGACGGGTTCGCAATGCCGTGGCTGTTCCCCCGGTGGTGGCATCGCTGAGCGGATTTGCTTCGTCTTTGGGACCGCCTTGAAGTGTGAGTACGTCAGGCCCGAATCCAGCCGCCACTTGTTCGGGGAGGGCGTAGTAGTCCGCGGGTAGGATTCGATTCAAAGCCCGCGAGACTTCGGAAATCCACTCGTGATGAAACGCATGAAAGATCCCCGCTTCCACTTTGGTCCAATCGTGCATCGGCATGATTTCTTCTCCCACAGCCTATTTCAGACTCACCCGCGTGACGGGTGCCAGTCGCCCCAACAACACGGTTGATTCCTGACCCTCGTTATTGAGCAACAAGTCGGAAGCTCCGTCTTTGTTGATGTCCGTGACAGCCAGTCCGCGTGTGTTGAAGATGCGTTGAGCCAATCCCAATTCCTCGGTCGCGTCGGCAAACTTGCCTTGGCCGAGATTGCGGAAGTAGCGGTTCGAGCCTTTGAGGCAGCCGACGATCAAATCGGTGTGGCCGTCTTTGTCGAAGTCCACCGCCGCCGCGCTGACTGCCTGGCCGATCGGCTGAGCCAACGCGCCGCTTTGAGCCGTGACGTCGGTCAAGCGGCCGCCGCGTTGCATGAAGATTCGGCACGTTCCCGTTTGCGGCACGAACAGATCGACCTTTCCATCGCCGTCGAAATCGGCAAACACAGGCCGCACCTTGCCGGCTCGAAAGGAGACTGAGTTCTGTTTGGCTTCCACGAATCCTTGCGGCGTGCTGAACGCCAACAAACCCGATCCCGCGCTGTAGAGAAAATCGGATCGGCCATCACCGTTGACGTCAGCCACGGCAAGGTGATCTCCCTTGACCCGCCCGCCGACTCCCTCGGGGCCAAGGTTGGCCGCCACCGAGATGTCTTCGAACCCCGAACCGGTATTGCGGTACAGCCGCAGCCCCAGAAATCCGTTCGCCAACAGAATGTCGGGACGTTTGTCGCCGTCAAAGTCGAGCCACGCGGCGGCGGTCACGTTGTAGTATGGTTCTATCGGCAAGCTGGCCGTGTCGTCTTTGAACGCCGCACCCTGGTTAATCAAAAGCTTGGGGCCTGCTGGAGTGGCCAACAGCAGGTCGAACTTTCCGTCGCCGTTGAAATCGGCCCAGTCCGCCGTGCGGGCGCCGCCCGAATGCGGCAGCGGAATTTCGCTGAGTGACGTCCCATCCATCTTCAGCAGCGAGACACGGCCGAGACCATAAAAACAGAATTCCGGCTTACCGTCGCCATCGACATCCGCGACCGCGACTCCTTGAGCGTCCGGACCGACCGAGCTAACTCCCGCCACGTGCGTGAAACCGGCCATGCCGGCGATCGAGCGAAAGTCATCTCCGCCCCAGCCGACGAAATCGCGTGCGGGGTTGTAGTCCTGAATCTTCAGACTGGCCTTGAGCCGCTGAATCTTCGCCGTGCCAAGTTGCAACGCATTCTTGTCGCCATCCACCATACAGGGCACAACGACTTCCTGTCCGGCGATCAGCGACTGCACTCTGGCGGCCAGCTTGTCCGACGAGCCCGCGAAGCTGCGAAGCATGTACGGCTCGCCGTGGCTCATGTTCCACCACTCGCCGCCAGCATAGGCCTGATACCAATAGTTGCCGATACAGGTCTCGCTGGCTTGACCGTTGTTGAAGAAGACCGCCGTCTTGCCCGGCTCGGCCCAGTCCATGATCGCCTTCCACTCGCGTTCGTGAAAACCGCCACGGCCGATGTTGTGCTTGATGACCTCGCCGGGTTGTGTCCCTTTCAGGTCTTGCACCTTGCGGAACAGAATCAGATTCCGCTCCCGCTCAACCTTTTCCACACGCATCACCGAGATCGACGTCGACTCGAGAATCACGCGGCCCAGCGTGTAGGCGACCTCGACGTATGCCAGCACGGATCTCGCGTAACACAGGCATCCGAGAAGGACGCCCAACACCAAGTACCAAGCACAACGTCGGGATTGTTGAATTGCCATGACATTTTCCGATCACGGATCTAGTCCGAA
>CAYSHJ010000568.1:0-15786 GCA_964430385.1 uncultured Planctomycetaceae bacterium | reverse complement strand
ACACAACCGACTGACCGGCGAGGGTCACGCACTTTTCAACGACCTTGAACATTTCGATTTGCGGAGTCTATTGCTGCTGTTGGTCGAATCCGGCTCCAGACAACAACGAGAAGCGTTATTCGTCGCCATCGAATGCAAACTCGAATCCTTCGACATCGTCGTATGAAACCGCTGCAACTACTCGCCTCGATTCAACTGCTCGCCGCACAAGCTGACCGGCCGAGACGGTTCAAAATCTCGGCCTATTCTGGCGGTCAACTTCGCGTTGACGGGTTCGCTCATCCGGTCGTGATTGATTTGCAGGGACTCTCAGCCGGTGGCAATGTTCCCATAATTTTGGATCACACCGCCGACGTGGAACACACCGTTGGCTCGACCGATTCAATCGTGAACAACGGGCAGACGCTTGTGATGGCAGGAGTCGTGACCGGGCAATCGCCCCGCGTTCAGCAAGTGCTCGCAGCATCCGACAACGGGCAGCAATGGCAGGCGAGTGTCGGTTGTTCTGTTGAGCAATCCGAAGACATCCCAGACGGTCGAGTCGTCACCGTCAACAACCAAACTTTTCGCGGACCCGTGATCGTGGCAAGGCGTTCCGTATTACGCGAGACGTCCATTTTGCCAGTCGGAGCCGACTCGACAACGACCGTCAACCTCGCGGCATCGCCCGCAAAGAAAAAAGGAAGCATGATGACTTTTGAAACATGGCTCGCCGCAAAAGGCTTCGATCCCGCAACTCTCACAGCGGAATCGACTGCGTATCTGACGTCGCTTTTTGACGCCGAAGCCAACTCGACCGACCCGGCCGCGGCTGCTGGTGCGACTGCGGCGGCACTTGTGACCCTTCGTGCCGCACACACCGCCGACCTCACCCGCATCAGCAAAATTGAATCCATCGCCGCCGGTTTTCCTGCCATCGCCACGAAAGCGATTCAGGCCGGTTGGTCCGCACAAGAAACGGAGATTGCCGTGTTGAAAGCAAACCAACGAACAACCGCCCCCTCGAATTCCCGCACGTTTAGCGGCGACGGCGTCACGACCGCGCAGCACTTGTCAGCCGCACTCATGGTCAAGGCAGGGTATTCCTCCGCCGCCGAGAAATCCTTCGGCCCGCAAGTGATGGAGCAGTCACGTCATCTTCATGGGTCTTCGCTCCCTGATCTTTGCCGAGCGGCACTTGTCATCGACGGCAAAGACATCCCCCACGACCGAGGCTCGATGATTCGCGCTGCGTTCAGCACGGTTTCGATGCCGGTCGCGTTGGGCGACTCCGCCAACAAAATCTTGATCGAAGCATACAAGCAAGCTCCGTCTTCGTGGCGTTCGTTCGCAGCCGTGAAGCCGGCTGCGAATTTCAAGACGCAGACCGGCATTCGGCCGACGTTCTTCGGCGACCTGAGCCAGTTACCACCTGGCGGGTCGATCGTTCACGGCCACGTCGGCGAAGAGACGTACACATGGAACGTCAACACGTTCGCGAAGATACTGACGATCGACCGACAGACAATGGTCAACGATGACGCTTCCACATTTTCCGACGTCATTCCCTCGATGGCTCGTGCCGCCGCACGGTCGCTCAATTCGCTCGTGGCGACGACGTTGTTGGCCAACGCTGGCACGTTTTTCGGCTCGGCTCACAGCAACTATTTCGACGGTGCCGCGACGAACTTACAGGCGTCCAGCTTGGCCACGGCGATTCAAAAGTTGCGGCAGATGAAAGACGCCGAAGGAAATCTGCTCGACCTGCGACCGGCCGTTCTGCTCGTGCCGCCCGAGCTGGAGCAGACCGGACTCGCCTTGATCAATTCGAGCGAAGTTGCGCGAGTGTCAACCGGCGACAATCTGCCGACCGGCAACGTCTTCAAAGACGTCGCGACGCTTGCTGTCGAGCCGCGACTTTCCGACACATCATTCAGCGGCTACAGCCTCACGCATTGGTATCTTTTTTCCAACGCGACGAACGCCGCCGTTATCGTTGGTTTCTTAGACGGCATGGAATCACCGACGATTGAATCTTTCGGACTCGACCACGACGTTAACACGCTGGCTTTGAGCTACAGAGTTTATTTTGACTATGGTTGTGCACTGGCCGACTTCAGAGCCGCAATCCGTTCCAAGGGGGCAGCGTAAACGCACAACTCGCCACGTTGGGCCGCGTCACCTTTCAAGCGTGTGCCCTGCGTTGCTGAGTCAGCCCTCGCGGCGTACTGACATGCGCCGCGAGGGTTTTCAACCTCGCTCGACTTCTCTTGCTGCTTCCAGATATTGTAGATCGGCGGCGTAAACTTCGCGTCGTGAATCGCCAGCGCCAACTCTTGCTTCGTGAGTTTCAATCCGCCGCCGACGGCCTCGGTCGCATCGTCGTCGCTTTCGTCGGAATCGGAAGTAATGCAATCGCCGTTCCCTGGGAACGAAAGTTGCAATACCGACATTCTCTTGTTGACCGCCTGGTGCGTCAGTCTTGCTCAAGAGTATCCGAAGTTCTTCGCGGCGTGGCATGCCGAGCTGTTGCAGGCCGCCGGAGCGTAGGTCGCTCTCGGCCGCAAGCTCGACAGACTTCGCTTGCACTCTCGTGTGTTACGGATAAAATCATCCGCGCGTGGAATATTATCCGTAACAGCGAAGGGGCAAGAAATGATTGAAGCCGTGGAACGAGGCCGGCAAATAACGCGCTGGCATATCATCGCCACTTGTCCGGACCGACCGACTGATCAGCGGTGGTGTGACTTTGTGGAGACCGTCAATCCCTACTGCAACAACCCCTACAGTGGCGTGCGTTTTCGTCACTCCAAACAGCGGAGCGAGACTGGGGGGGTGCCACACCGTTGTCCGGCGTGTTGGCGTGTATTTCTGTCGAAGCGAGATGTAGGCCGTCCGCAACGGTACTGCTCGAACGAATGCCGCCTGCGATCCACGAAACGAATAAGCAACGCCAAACGCTTGCAGGCGACGTGTCGCCAATGTGGCGCTGAATTCTCAACCAGTCGAGCCGATGCGAAATACTGCTCGGCGAGGTGCCGTGTTGGGTTCAACCGTGGAAGTCAAACGCGATGACTTCCATCGCCATCACTACCACACTTCTACCACATTTTGCCGAAACACAGTGAAATCCAGCGAGAAGCAATGAAACGTCTTGCAACGACGGTGGCGGTTGATATTCTTGATTCCGTTGGGGTTACGTCGCAACGGTGGCAACGAAAAAAGGCTTCGGGACCAAGAGGTCGCAGGTTCAAATCCTGTCATCCCGATTAGACTTACGTCGACGACAAATTGAATCGTGCACGGTAAATGCACGGAATGCGCAGGAATCTGTTCGATTCCTGCAACAAAAAGCCCTCCGGCAAGCGCCAACTTACCGGAGGGAGGAACAGCGGAACTTTCAGTCGCACTGTCCCCAACACGCGATTGGAGGTTCCTCATGCGTACCCCGAAACCCTGGTATCGAAAGCAGACCGATACGTGGTGTGTCTGCTTCCACGGCAAGCAAGTTCCGCTCGCGAAGGGCAAACGCTCGAAGCGTGAAGCGGAAGAGGCGTTTCATCGTTTGATGTCGATGTCGCCTGCGACTTCCGCCTCGCCCACCGCTGATGGCCGGTCCCTGGAAGTGGTTGTGCTGCTCGATCAGTATCTGGATTGGGTTCAGCAAAACCTTGATTGCTATGAATGGCATCGTCGATTCATTCAGGAATTCGCGAGCGCCTGCGGTGGATTGACAGTCGGTGATTTGAAGCCGATTCACGTCACCAATTGGCTGGCCAAGAAAAAGACCTGGGGACCGACGACGCGAAACCGAGTTATCGGAGAGGTTAAGCGCGCCTTCAATTGGGCGATTGAACAAGGACTGATCGAAAGCAGCCCGATCAAATCCTTGAGGAAACCGCGTGCCAAGCGTCGCGAGCGAATTCTGTTGCGAGACGAGCGTGCAAAGATTTTCGGTTCGATCACCGATCAAGCCTTTCGAGATTTCCTCACCGCGTTGCAAGAGACGGGCGCTCGACCGGGCGAGATTCGCTTGGTGACAGCAGCCAATGTCGATTTGCAAAACGGAGTGTGGGTGCTGACGAAACATAAGACCTCGAAGAAGACACACCGGCCGCGCGTTATCTATCTCACGCCGGTCATGCGGAAACTGACGGAGCAGTTGATGGCGGAACATTCCGAAGGGCCACTCTTTCGCAATCGGTATGGGCAGCCTTGGTCGAACAATGCGATTCGTATTCGCTTTCGCCGTCTGCGAAAACAATTTCCCGAACTGACGGGCGTCGTGGCCTACTGCTACCGCCACACGTTTGCGACAGACGGGTTGGTGAACGGTGTTCCGATCGCGACGGTGGCCGAGCTCCTCGGACACACCAGCACAGCAATGATCGAAGAGCATTACGGCCACCTCGCGAAAGAACGGAGTTACCTGCACCAAGCTGCAGTCACCGTGACCCAGCCGCGTTCAAGCGAATGTGCTTGAGGCCGATCGCCGTGGTCAAACGCTGTGGCTCCACGTGAGCGGCCTGGAGAAAAGTCTCCAGGTCGCTTTCGGTAATGCGGATCGTGCCTCGGCCGAGTCCGAGTCGGTGGTGGTTCAGCTTGCCTTTCTCACACAGCACATACACGAGCGCACGACTGCATTTCAGACGACGTGCCACATCCTGAACCGTCAAAAAGTCAGTCGGTGCCTTGGTCTCATTCTCGATAGCACTTTCGTCGAACGGATCGGCCCCGCGATTACGAGACTTTGCGGCTGACTGGCTCAGCATGGTTCGTCTCCTTCTCTTTCGAGTCGATCGGTTCGGACCTGGCCTTCAGGGCCTCCCAAAAATGCTTGCGGCAGAGGAAACCGGTGAGGCCGTCTTGAAAGACGGTCTGCACGCCCTCGCCCTTGGTCAGGCACCAGGTACAGGTGCCTTCGCCGTAATGTTTGATCGTGAGCATCACGCACTCCTTGAGTTTCATTGAATGAAACAACATCCCCGAAGAGGGGAGTGAGGATTGGCTTCCGAGACGACACGTCTCGGAAAGCAAAAAGAGTGCGGACGCATCGGAGAGCGAGATGCGCCGCAAAGAAGAGGTGTGAGTCGTCCCGGCGAAGTCACTGGTCACTGAATTTCAGCGACACTGCGAATCCGCGCTGGGAAGCGCCGGAGAGTCGGCAGGGCGACTCCCCGGCGAAGTTCATCTACTCCGCTTCATTTTCATCGCGACCGCGGTTGGCCTCGGTATCGAGGATGAACTGCCATGCGCGATCTGTGAGGAGTCGCACAATGGGCAAATCGTCTCGACCGAAGCTTGTGGTCGTTTTGAAATCGTTGCCGTCCTTGTACGTTCGCTGCACACTCACCTTGTGGAAGGTGACATCACCGTTTTTGGTCTCGGCGATGTTCGCAAAGACGCTGGCGGAGATGCCGCGCAGGCGAAAGACATGAACTGGCTTCACGGAGTCTTTTGAAGGAACCATAAAAATTGGGGGAACAGAAATAATCGGCGGAGTGGCGTGAAGTTCACGCTCTCCACCAGGAAACATATTTCTCCATTTGGTCGTTTTCGGCGACGACGCACGAGTGCCAACTCTCGCTTCCCTGCAAGCGAGCGTGAGTCCGTGCGTTTGTGCTGAAACGGCCATGATGGAGAACTCCACTTCCAAGCGTGAGCTTGGAAGAATTGGAGTCACGGGGAAATCGGCCGCGACGGTCGCGACCGGGGAATCTCGATGGTGGTCAACGGGTGAAACGGCCCCGTGACCGAGAGTAAATGAGACGAAGCGTCTCGATACAGGGGGAGCACTCAGGTTACTCCCCCGGTTGCCTGTTAGAACATCGCGAGAAACCCGGCAACGACAGTTATCGCGATCACCGTGAAATCGAAAAGTTTTCCGGGCGGCTGCCAACGCGGGCGTCGATACGGCGGAGTCGTGTCTGGCGTGTAGGCCAGAGAAACTCCATTGCGAACTCGTCGCCCGAACCTTTTCAAGAATCGTGATGTTGAGGGTGACATAAAAATTGGGGAACAGGATCAAAAGCCGTCTTTGTGAGACGGACTGAAAACGCGAGTTGCCGACACCGTCCTGAGTCTGGTCAGCAGTCGCGAGACAGTTGAGGTCAGAGAAGCGAACTCAAGACGCCGGAAAGGGGAGCGTCTGAGTCTCGAAGAATGTCGGCTCCATTGAACGATTGACGTGGTCGCCTAAAAACGCTGAATGTCGGCCAGAACCGTTCTGACCGAGAATGCTCGAAATTGATGTTTGGGTGAAACTGCTCCGAAATCGAAATCGGCAAAAGCCGACAAAACTGAGGTTTGAAAAACTGCACTTAAGGGTGTCCGAGGGTGTACCAGCGCTTGTACCAGAGGGTGTACCAGCGCCTGTCCGACCCCGGACACCCTCGTTGTTTTTGTGTGTTGTGTTGTATGTGTTTTCCCCGCCCCAGCTTGGGGGTGCCAGGGGCTTGCTCCGCTGAGGCGTCGCAACCCCTGGCCTTTCAGCCGACCGTGGGAATTGCTCGCTAGCGCTCACAAACCCACGACGCTCGCTCCGGCTCGCTACGGCTGAAAGGCCAGGGCTACCGCCCCGGCACCCCACGAACCGACTCGATCGAACGATTCAATGCTGAAGTCATATACGAAGACTTCAACGTGGTCGGTTCGTCTTCGGCTCTGAGCCGAAGCAAGCTGCCCTCCCAGTTGTGTGTTTTGGATGTTTGGTGTTTGTTTTGGAAAACGGCGCGTCATGACTGTTCTCCCTGCAAGAGGGGTGTGGGCTTGATGAGCGAAGCGGGCGCGCCTTCACAGGAATACCAAATGGGATCGTGGAACAGTTTTTCTGGTTTCACGTCTTCTTGCGAGGCGAAGCGCCAAAG
Organism: uncultured Planctomycetaceae bacterium; assembly: GCA_964430385.1. GTDB lineage: Bacteria > Planctomycetota > Planctomycetia > Planctomycetales > Planctomycetaceae > CAYSHJ01. The sequence continues at coordinate 8,941 of CAYSHJ010000568.1, read as the reverse complement.
ATGTGCGCCACGTTTTTCGTGGATCACCTTCCGCAGTGCATCGCGACGCCGTGCGTTTGGGGCGACCATCAAGACCGTGAACGATTCGACAGTCGATTCGGGAAAATGACGCCGATGGCCGTTCACTTCCGCGAGGACGGAGTAGCCTTGCGCCTTCGATGCGGCAATCTGATGAACGCCGGTCGTCGCTCGGTCTTGCTCCAGATAGAAGACTTTCGAGTGCCCTCGCGTCGCGAGCAGAAACACGGCATCGGGAGCGCAAATCAAACGCGGAGAAGACCTGAGAAGCGTATAGAGGCGGAATCGCTTTTCAGGGAGCGTCTCGGCCGGATTCACGACGTCGTACTCATTGAACCATTCGGCGATCTGGACATTGCTTCCAGAATCAGGGTCTTGCGATCGGATCGCCTCATCGAACGTGATGTGCGTTTCGCTGACCGCGAGCCAATGCCAGACGTGGTGCATCGTCGGCTGTTGCGTGGACATCACGAGGAATCGGTTGTCGCCGCTCATTTCGGCGAGCAGTGCATTTCCCCTGAGTGACGGATAGTAGACGGGGCCGGGCGCACCGTTACCTGGATGGCAAACAAGCATCGGCTGACGACTGAGCAAATCGGCGTCGATCAGCGATTGCAGTCGGCGACGCGTGATGCGGCCATGCGTGTCTTCGGGGAAGACAAGCCGCTGAATCTGTTGCCGATTCAGAACGTAGTAGCGAGCAACCGCTCGAAGGATGGAAAGATCGCGATCCGTGACCATGACAGAGTGACCTCAAGGGAAAAAAGATGCCGAGGCACCTGAATAGCTCAGGGTCTCGGCAAAAGGTGCTCCCAAGGTCGGGATGCGATCTCAGGCAACTCGGCTGCTTCGCTTTGGAAGCGAAATCCACACGAGCCGTCACTGAGAGCACTTCTGTAAAGAAGCGTCGACAACAAATGTATCGGCGTTTTTTGCATCGTCAAGACTTGTGGTAAAATACCGGCGTGGCACGTGAGTTGTCACCAGAGGCAAGCAAAGCCGCGTGGGGCGCGGAACTCCAACTCCTGAAACTGGATGCTCACGAAGGCTTGGCCGTGTTCCACGACCAAGAGGAAACCGACTATCTGCGATCGGTTTTCGCTGAGAAGTATCAAACCGCCGTTGGCGTGCATCCCGATCAACGCGAAGAATTCCGCGACGCGCTGATTCGTGTCCGTGACGGTGGCGGGATGCCGGTTGCCGACGTGATCGACGTCCTCAACCGTCGATGAATGGAGTTCCTCGCGGAAGAGGGGATTGTTGCTCGCCCGTGGCGTTGGCCGGAATCACGATGGTCTTGTGAAGCAACCGATGGAGCCGCTCCTGCATCTCGGTCTCGATCTGCGTCGGTGATGCAAACAGGCTCGATTGAAAATTCCGATCAATCATCTGGTCAACGTCGTCGAGAACCTCTGGCATTTCTTCTCGAAGGGTCGATGTATCGAACGCGAGGTATCCCGGTGCTGAGCGTTTCACGTCGACGTCATAGAGCTGCGGATCATCGACCAGTCGGACGATCGCTCGTCCTCGCGAGAGGTTGCGGATGTCGCGTCCCCAGACGCGTAAATCTTCATCGAACGTCTGGTACACTCGGCTCGCGAGTTCCAAATAGTCTTCGTGAACTGGCACGAGTGTTTGATGTGTTCCGCTCGTGGTGCCACTCGTCCGCGAACCGCCCTCGCCGCGCCCGTCACTGCCGCCGCGTGTGTCTCCTGTGCTGCGAATCACCCCCATCACTCTCTGGTCGCTATGCGACCAGTTCTGCCCGTAGGTCTCATTCCAGTTTTTGGCGTCCGCTTGCGACGTCGCCCAACTGCCGAGTTCTGCAATGCGATGACCGGTCAATCGTTGCCGCTGCGAATACCATTCGGCTTTGATCTTCTTCGGATCGTATTGAATCGACGCGAGTTCGTGAGCGAGGATGTCGGCGTCTTCACCCTGTACGCCGAAGATCATGCGGCTTTGGGCTTGGAAGATCAGGGACGTGAGGTCGGTGTCACCGTGTTTGAGTTGGCTGAACGACTGATGGCTCAGAATCAGTTTGACACCGAGTTGCCGCATTTCGGGAATCGCAGACTCGATGTCCGGCCCCACAAATCGTTGGAATTCATCGAGGAACAGATACGTGGGATATCGCACGCCAAGCGGCAGTGAGCGAGCACTCATCAGCACTTCGTTGATGACGAGTCCGCCGATGGCATCCGCGACTTGTTCCGTTAGTCGATTCAAGGGAGCCAAGTTCAAGACGACGACTTTGCCCTCCCGCATGAATCGGAGCATGTCGAGACGGTTCTCTGTCATCCCGAACATCTGGTTGAGCACCGGCGACGCAAAGAATGGCTTTAGACGATTGCGGCTGGAATCGAGGATGCGGCTCACTTCTCCCGACCGGGATTGCAACAGTTCGTCCCATTCGATCCGCAAGGTCTGCGGCAGGATTTGCAGCAATTGTTCGTGATACGGCGAGCCGGGCATCAAGAAGTGAACGCAATCGGCGATCGTGAGGCCAAGCTGTGCCGCCGCCCAAAACGCATTGAAGAGCCAACGGGCAAGTCGCGGCATCTCTTCCAGATTCTGTGAAGCCCACCCCTTGAGAATGATTTCCGACGCCCGCGACACCTTGTAGTACCCGTGGGCGAGCGTGTCGTAGAGCAGGGGATTGAACCCGATCACGGCGTCTTCGCGGCTCGGTTGGATGTAGACCAGCCGGTTGCGAACTTCGTCCGTGCAGAAATCCGATGCCATCCACAGAAGTAGTTCATACGACAGATTGCCCATGCGATCCACGATGACCACACACGGCTCGTGTGTCGGATCAAGAAGCAGACCGTGAAGCATCGTGTGGATCGCGGTCGTCTTTCCCTTACCCGTCCCACCGATCATGTGCCAGTGCGTATCGAAGCTCGCCTTCGGTATCCGTACCGGCTCTTGTGTGCCGTGTCGTTTTCCAAGCAAATAGGAATTCATGGCGACATCTCGGAGAGCATTGTGGATGTGAGGTCGCTGTATCGAACCTTGAGTTGGATCATCAATGTTTTGCGGAGCCGCTCATCGGGCACGGATTGAAGCTCGCTCATCCGCTGCTCGAACCATTCGGAGAGTTCCTTGAGACTTTGACGCGGCGGTTCGATCCGTTCCCAATGATGCCGAATGATTCCCTTGAGTTGCTCGGCCCGCTCTTCAACGACTTCCGGCAGAAGCGTATCTGTCATGTACTTGGACACGAACTCCGCAAAATCCTGCTTGCTGAATCGCGTCGCGATCTCCGGAGCCGCGAACGAAAAGAGCGCATCGCACTCCACCCGCGCATCGTCCCGCCGCTTCTGAGCCGTGCCCTTCACACGAGCTTCGGCCTCCGTCCGCAAGGCCGCTTCGTGAGTTTCGCGGTCCCGACGCGGGCGATCCCGTTCCCACTGAGCGTCTCGCTTCCGTCGCTCCCGTTCCTCGGCACGATGTCGAGCGGCACGCGACCAGTCATCCATCGTTTTGAAAACTGCTCCGAACGTGTGGTCGTAAACGTACACGATCACCGGCAAAACCGTCCACGCCGCACCCAGCACGATGCCCGCGAACAAGAGCGAACGGAGCAGAATCGTCACCCATTCGTCCGCCGTGCTCGGTTTCAAGTCGCCGGCCAGCACGAACACGAACAGGAAAAATGCCGCAAGAGCGATTCGCTTGCCGACGAGTTGCAGCCTCGTGTTTCCGCCCACCAGTCGGGCCCCAAGGAAGTAGAGCACGATCAGCAGCAGAAACACGCCGCCGTCGAGCGGATCGGAGAGGAAAGAGAATGAGTGCATGGTTGATTCCGCTCATCGAGCAGTCTGTCGCCACCAAGAAAACGTAGCCATTGGCAGAATCTTCCCGCAAGGTGCGGCATCAATTTTTGGAATTCCCTGGAAGATTTATTGACCCTTGGCGTTTCCAGTTTCGTGGTGCCTGTCAAACGTCGTGTCTTCCTCTTACTCTGTTGGCCAGCCAATCCAACAGGTATCCCGCCTGCATGTCACAAACTGCTTGAGGCTTCCATGAACCAGCGACTGGTCGGCTTCATGGTGGCAACGTTGATCTGTCAAATGGCCCGGCCAGTTTCGGCGAAAGAAGCGACGTCCCCGTTGGCCGATCTGGTCACCCAATATTCGAAGAGCGCCGCCGCCAAGCTGTTGCGGAGTGATTCGTCCCGGCTGGCAACCATCACGGCCAGTATTTCGGCGGCGTGGGATATTAAATTCAGTCCACCACCCGATGAACCACAACTCCCAGCCAATTTACTAAGTCCGCAGATGGGACGGTGCGAGGCCCTGAATTGAAAGAAAAACATGTCGAAGTTCAACGAAACTTCGGAGTGATTCGGTCCGTGGTGAGTGTGCGGTACTCGAAGTAATCTTTTCACCCGTAATGATCGCATTCATGCGATCACGACGAGTTCTTTTCTCGGTGAGACTAAATCATGGCCGCGCGATCATTCCGCGTCTGGTGGGCGTGCTGCTTCCTGATGTCGCTGGTGGGAGCGTCCAGTAAATGCTCTGCCGCCGAGAATTACGCTTTTCTGGTGGCGGTGGGCGATTACGACATCAAACAGCTTAAGCCGTTGGCGTACACGCGGCACGACGTGTTGGAGTTCGCCAAGGCGCTGACCGACACCGGCTTCAAGTCCGAGAACATCGTGCTCATGCACGACGACTTGAAGACGCTCAAGTCGCAACGGTATCTCCCGCAGGCGGAGAAGATTCGCAAGGAGTTTGACCTGCTGCTCTCGAGCGTCGGCGACGGAGACGCGGTGATCGTGGCCTTTGCGGGGCACGGGGTGCAGTTCGAAGGGGATGACCGCAACTTCTTCTGTCCCATCGATGCGGACCTCGAAGAACCGAAACGCCGGAGTTTAATTTCGTTGAAGGAAATCTACACGAAGCTAGAAGCGTGTCAGGCCGACCGCAAGCTGCTGTTGGTGGACGCCTGCCGGAACGACCCGCTCAGCAAGCTTTCCCGAAGCCGCGAGAAGGTGAAGCTCAACAGCGTCACGCGTCCGCAGATCGAACCGGTCCCCAAGGGGATCGTGGCCTTGTTCAGTTGCAGCGCGGGGCAGGAAAGCTACGAGTGGCCGGACTTGGAGCACGGCGTGTTCTTCCACCAGATCCTCAGTGGCTGGAAAGGCGCGGCCGACACGGGCGATCAGGAGTTGTCGCTGGATGAACTGGTGGCCTACACGCGGAAGAACACGCAGACGTTCGCGCGGCTCAAGCTCGGCGCGATTCAGACGCCCCAGTTGAAGGGCGAATTCAACGGCACCTGGGTCTTACGCAAATTTGGTGGTGGATCGAACGAGTACACGTCGCAGTCCACTGGGATGAAGTTCGCGTTGATTCCGGCGGGGGAATTCAAGATGGGATCGAGCACCGCCGATGTGCGGGCCGCTTTGCAGGCCGATTCGACGTTGAAGGAAGAGGACGAGTCTTTCAAGAGCGAGCAGCCGCAACATCCGGTACGGATCACGAAGCCGTTTTACATGGGCGTGTACGAAGTCACGCAGGGGGAGTTTCAGAAAGTGCTCGGCCGCAACACGAGCCAGTTTTCGCCGACAGGAAAGGGAAGCAACCAAGTGTCTGGATTGAACACTACCCGGTTCCCGGTTGAGTACGTGACGTGGTTCGACGCCGTGGAGTTCTGCAACAAGTTGAGCGCGGCCGATGGGCGGACGCCGTACTATCGGCTGACCAGCGTTGATCGGCGCACCGATCAGTCGGTCAAGAAGGCGAGCGCGACCGTCGCTGGGGGCAGCGGCTATCGGTTGCCCACGGAAGCGGAGTGGGAATACGCTTGCCGGGCCACCACGACAACGCCGTTTCACTTCGGCAGTGTGCTCAACGGCGAAAAGGCCAACGTCGATGGCAACTCCCCGTTCGGCACCAAGACGAAGGGGGCGTACCTGGAGCGGACCACGGCGGTCGATGATCCCAAGTATCTGAAGAATGCCTTCGGCCTGGCGCAGATGCACGGCAATGTGTATGAATGGTGCGAGGACGTGTACGACGAGTCGGCCTACGCGGGGCGTTCGCAGACAACACCAACACTGAATCCGTTGGTGACGAGTGGCTCAGAGGATCGTGTGTTGCGTGGGGGTACGTGGCTCCTCATCTCCAGGGTTGCGCGCTCGGCCAGTCGCAACAGTATCTTCTCGGACGGCCGCGACGACGGCCTCGGATTTCGGGTGGTCTGTTCGTCATCGCCGTGAGCACTCAGCTGACCGGTCGTGCCAGATCCGGCCGATCTACGGATCGGCCGAGCGCGCCGTAGTGCAGTCCACCTCGCGAACCCGTGTTGATCGAGTGACACTGACCGGCTAACTAAATGATTCCTGTCTTCGCGAGGACTGGTAGGTTTGCCGAACATTCTCGCGGCGGTTTGTCTCGCAACACGTCACTCTCTATCCGGCCGTGGTGGCATGAGTTCATCCACGACACTCTGGCTGAGATTGACGCTTCGCACCAAACCATCGCGGAACTGGTCCAACTCCAGCTTGGCGAATGGCCGCCCCGTGGCTTTGTCGTTCACGTCGATCCGCGTCATTCCATCGCGGTCAGTCGTGACCGTAAGAATGATCGGTCGCTTACCGAGTTGTTTGTCGATTCCAAGTTCACGCTTCACCGATTCCTTGATCTCCGCGACCTTCGCATCGCTGACCTTACCCGCGATAGCCCAATTCAGCAGTTCAACTCTGTACTTCGACAACGGCTGCACTTGCAGTTCGCGGATCGTCTCCGCCTGTCGTACCTGTCCGCGAATCGCACCCCGGCCCGGCAGGTCCACGCGCAGCTCGCCGATCTCGCGACTGCTTTCGGCATCGGCGACTTCAATCACCACCGCGCCGCTCGGCTGAGGTCGCATCGTGAGCATGATCGCCCGCTCATCCCAAATCGGATCAAGCTCCAACTGCCGCTTCACTTCGCGTTTCAGAGCCGCCAAGTCACCATCTGCAATGCGAGAAAACTTTGCCACTGAGTCTTTGAAGCGAGCAAACGAATTCCAACGCTCAACCTGCTTTTCGAGCTGTTCCAATTCCGCGTCGGCTTGTGCCCGATCCGACTCTTGTTCTCGCTTTTCCTGCTCCTGCCGCTGCTCTCGCTTCCCGCGACGGTCTGGATTGTCAAACGAAGACGGCCGGTCCTGAGATGCCGGTTCCTGTTTCGGCTGCTCCGCCGCCGTCTCTCGCTCCGGCCTGCTGCGGTCCATCTGCTCCGCAAAACGAACCAATCGCCGTTCCGTAGAACTCCAAAGAAATAATGGACGCATAGAAATGTGGGAAAGAATGTGTATGTCAGAGACAGACTACCACAGATTCGCGCCGCGCGCAACTCGCCAAACCGCCCACTCTTTCTGTGGATGAAGCACGTTTACCGAATCTGAATGTGCCTCGCTGCCTCCTCGGCGTCGGTCTCCTTGCTTTGGTAATACATCTGCGTCGTGCGGATGTCTGAGTGTCCCGCGAGTTGCTGCACTTGTTCCATCCTCGCCCCGTGCTCCAGAGCATTCGTCAGAGCCGTCTTTCTCAGGCTGTGAACTCCGACCCCTCGGCGGCCGACGCGATCGGGGTCGATGCCGACTTGTCGGCAGTATTTCTTCACCATGCAGAGCATTGCTCGCTGCGTCATGTGCTGTCTCAAAAATGACCTTCGGTCTTTCGCGAGCGGGCGAAACAACGGGCCTTCGGGATCACCGTTGATTCCGGCACACTCCAGATACCGCAAGAGCGAATCGGCGGACTGCAACAGTGACTTCCGCTGTCGCTTGTTTCCCTTCTCGGTCACGACGAGATACCAATTCGTGTCGGTGCGTTCCGCGTCTCCCACGTTCGCTCTCGCAATCGCACTCACGCGACAAGCGGTGACAAAAAACGTGAACAGCATCGCGAAGTCGCGAACACCAACGACCAATGTCGTGTCCGGAGCGTGGAGCAAGCGTTTCGCCTCCATTTCGCTCAACGCGGGCGTCGTGTTCTTCGTCACGCGAGGCGAACTCACCGCTTGAATGTCTGCCGCCGTATTGTGATCGACGAGTCCCTTGGCGGCAAATTGCCGGTAGGTGCCTCGGATGACCGACAGCATCCGCCCGATGGTTGATGGTGCCGCCTTTGCCTGCTGCAACGCCTCCTTATAGATACGGACGTGGTCGCCGGTGACGTGGAAGGGATCGACTCCCATTTCCCGCATGTGCGCAACGAACCGGGCGAGGTCTCCGGCGTAGGCTCGACGCGAATGTGGACTCGGCAGACGATCACACACCCACGGCACGAGTGCAGCCGCAGCGTTGTGTCCTTTCGTGGCTGGGAGCAATCTCGAAAGAAATTCTCCGATCCTCTCATGGGTCGAGAGGTCATCCGGCACGGCGAGGTTTTTTTCGCCCCGCCCCGGTCCCCTTTCTTGCGGAGTCCGAGTTTCGACCGCCTCGCCTTTGACGGCGAGCACCTTTGATGGCGTAGTCGTCATGGAGTCCGACGGGGTCGGACGAGTCGGAAGGGGAAGACTTCCGGTAAAATAGATTATCGGAAATTATCGGCATTCCCCGAATGAACGAGCTTGCCACCCCGCAGTGAATGTTGCGGAACGCGAGTTTGACCCTCGTGACCATCACTTGGAACACGCTCAGCGAATCTCCGCTCACAGTTCCAGCCAGACAACACGACTCTACGACCGCCGCAGCGAAGCGCTGTCGCTTGATGAAGTCGAACGCATCGCGATCTGAAAAATCCCCAAGCCTCGTCGGCTTGGGGATGGACTCGGAGAGTCAGCGCTTTAGAAGTGGTCATCAACGCCGCCTTCGGATGCTCCGATCTCGGCGTCCTCTTGGCCTGGAATCGGCTCAGAGAAACAAAATCCTAAAGCCTGCTCAAGCGCAAAAATCAACGCAGGCAAATCCGATTGCTGGT
>CAYSHJ010000567.1:0-4165 GCA_964430385.1 uncultured Planctomycetaceae bacterium | reverse complement strand
CTTTTTGAAGTACTCGATTGTGCATGGCTACCTGCAGCCAAAAGCACGCGTCGCAATGTCGGTCATTGCCGGGTTGGGCATGCTCATCGGCGGCACGCGAATTCTCGGCGGCAACTATCGCGTGATGGGGCAGGGGTTGTTAGGAGGCGGCATCGCCACGCTGTACTTCAGCGCCTTCGCGGCCGCGAACTTTTATCACTTGATTGCCGTACCCGTGGCCTTCGGGCTGATGGTTCTGATCACTGCGCTATCCGGATGGATTTCGGTGAGGTTCCATTCGGTGCTGACCGCGGTACTCGGCGTCGTTGGCGGCTACGGCACGCCGGTCATGCTGTCGACGGGCGAAGTGAACTTCCTCGGGCTGTACGGATACATGCTCGTGCTGGGTCTGGGCGTGCTGGGCATCTGCGCCCGCAAGCATTGGCCGTTGCTGAACTATCTCAGCTTCGTCGGCAACTACGCGTTGGTCTCAGTTTCGCTGAGACCATACGACCCGAAAGTTCACTTCTGGGAGGTGATGCCGTTCCTGATCGCGTTCTTCGTGCTCTTTTCGACGATGGTTTTTGTCTACAACTTGCGTACGCGAGCGAAATCGAATCTGCTCGACGTGCTGGTGCTGTTCCTGAACGCCGGCGTGTTCTTCGCCATGAGCTTCTGGTTGATCGAGCGGACGTTTGCTCGCGAGTGGGTCGCGGCGGTGACGTTGGGGCTGACGGCGTTTTACATCGCTCACGTTTATTACTGCCTGGTGCGACGAGTGCTCGACCGCGAGCTGATGCTGAGCTTCACCGCACTGTCGGCGTTCTTCCTGGCGATCACGATTCCGCTGCTATTATCGCGCGAATGGATCACCGTGAGCTGGGCCATACAGGCGTTCGTGATGCTGTGGATCGCCGGCAAGCTGAACAGCGAGTTCCTGCGTCACGTGGCGTATGTGTTGTACTTGATCGTGATGGGGCGATTCGCGTTCTTCGATTTGCCGTCGCAATACTCGTCGGGCCGCCCTTCGGACTTGCCGCTGATGGAATACGTGAGGCAATTGGTCGAGCGGTTGGTGATGTTCGGCGTGCCGATCGGCTCGATGGCGGCGGGGTATCGGCTGCTGAATCGTCCACTTGCGGCCGCGGAGTTGGCCGTGGAAAAGGCTGCCGACATCGAGGGCTGGATTCGCGACAAATGGGCTGTGAAAGCGGCTGTGGCCGTGACGTTGGGCATGTTGTTCATTTATTTGCATCTCGAATTGAACCGCACGTTCGGCTTCTTGTACCCGGCCGCGAAGCTGCCGATCCTGACGCTGCTGTGGCTGGGAATGTGCCTGCTACTGGTGACCGAGTTCCGCAATACGACGAGCAAAGTCGTGCTGGGTCTGTTGACGCTGTTCGTGTCGGGACTGCTGTTGAAGCTGTTCGTCTTCGACTTGCGGAGTTGGGCTGTGACTGGCGATCTGTGGTACGGCGGCGAGACGTACCGCTTTGGCGACGCCGCGTTTCGGCTGCTGGACTTCGGAGCCGTGATCGCTTTTTTCGCCTTCGCATATCGACTGCTGCTGGGCCAGGTCGCAGCTCGCAAAGCGGGCGTCTTCATGGGAGCCGCCGGGTTGGTGATGCTGTTCATCTACACGACGTTGGAAGTGAACTCATTCTTGCATCATTACGTCGAGGGCCTGCGTTCCGGCGGAATTTCGATCTTGTGGTCGGTGTTCGCACTGGGAGTCATCCTGCCAGGCATCCGCAAGAACATCCGCGCGTTGCGGTACGTGGGCTTGGCCTTGTTTGTGCTCGTGGCGTGGAAGGTCTTTTTCATCGACCTGGCTCGCCTGGACCAAGTCTATCGGATCATCGCCTTCATCGTGTTGGGAGTGCTCGTGCTGACCGGCTCGTTCCTGTACCTGCGATACCGTCAAAACTTTGCCACGCCCGCCGAAGAAGCGAAGGAGACACCGCCGTGATCCCACCAATTCTGACGTGCCCGTCAAACCTGATTTCTGGCGAGCCGGCGGGCGTTAGCCCCCGGATGTACTGCGAGGTTTGCGGATCGTCCGGGGGCTTACGCCCCGCGGCTCGCCGTTTGAAGGGCGGAGGAGCGTTGATGATCTGGACCTTGTTTGGAGTGGTCACCGCGGCGCTAGCTGACGACGACCTTTCGTTGCGTTTCAGCAAAGAAATTCAGACCGAGCCCCGATCGCAGGAAGAACTCATCGCGGTGCCGATCGACAGCGATGTCTACGCCGCGACGAAGAACGACTTCGCCGACCTGCGGATCATCGATGCTCAAGGCCAAGCGGTGCCCTTCGTCTTGCAGAAGGCAACGGAAACCAAACCGCAAATCATTCGGCACTCGTGGAAAGCTGCCAAAGTGTCGCTGAAGCCGCTGCAAGACGAGGGGCTGGAGATTCTCGTTCAGTTGGACGAGAAGGACGAGCAACCCAACGGCGTCCGGCTGATTACGCCGTTGAAGAACTTCGAGCAGCGCGTGCGAGTCTTCGGCAAAAGGAACGGCGAAGAAGAAAAGCCGCTCGTACCGGAGGGCGTGGTCTTCGATTACTCGCAATACATGGACGTCAGCCAGAACGAAATTCGCCTGCCTAAGTCGACTGATCGCGAATTCCGCATCGTGATCGACGGCCTGACTTCGGATCAGGAATCGCAGTTGCTCGACCTGGCCCGCAAGCTCCGCAGCGGCAAAGAAGAGGAACGGACCGAACGGACGACGATTCAACGCCGCCCGTTTCGCATCGACCGCATCGAATTCTGGAGCGAGGAAACGCAACGCAACACCGTTCGCGACAAGACCGCAAATTATCCGGTGAAGGAGTTCCGCGTCAGCGAAGACAAAGAGCAGCATCAAACGGTCATCGAAGTCCACACGCGCCGCGAGCCGATTGTCCTGTTCCGTGTGGAGACTGCCGGCCGCAACTTCAGCCGCCGCGCGGTCGTTCAAGTTCCCGAAACAAGGGGAGTCAAAACCGATTGGCGCGAGATTGGCCGGGCAACCGTGTCCCGATTCGAGTTTCGCGATCTGCGACAAGAACATCTCGAAATCGCATTGCCCGAAACACGACAAGAAACATTCCGCATTCGCATCGACAACCGCGACAGCCAACCGTTGGAGATTACCGGCGTAGAAGCCGAAGGCCACATCGATCAAGTCGTTTTCCTGGCAGCCGCAAACGGAAGCTATCGGATTCGCTACGCAGCCGACGAGTCGGAAGTTCCGCAATACGACACGGCCGCGATTCGCGCGGCACTCGGTCGCGGCTTCGCGCCGCTCGCCGCCAAACTCGGCCCGGAAAGAGCAAGTTTCTCCGCCGAACCACCGCCGGTGAATTTGAAGAAGGTGCTCAACAATCCCTTCGTCCTGGGCGGCATCGTGTGCCTCTTGGTTGCCGTCTTAGCATGGGGTTTGTTCCAAGCCAGCCGTCGCATCGAACAGATTCCGAAGGACGATCCAGGCGGCTAGGCATAAAAAGGGGACAGGTCTTTTTAATCGTTGTCCGAACGCGGAACGGGGACAGGTACAGTTTTGAGGTCATCATTTGTTGCCAGCTTTCCTTGGACGGCCAGGGCGACGAAGAGTGGATTCCAAACCAAGCGTTTTCGCGGTCCGCTCAACCCAATTCGGTGAGCCGAAAGGCTGGCCGCGGAGAACGCAGCGGCGGATCGCATTCATTTCGGCATCGGTTTGCGCACGATTCACGTGCTCAACCCATTGTCGAGGACGGGGCAAGGGCCAATCGCTCAACAGCAAACGTTGTTCGGCCGAACCATGCACGCGCCGCCAGAGACTGCCCCAGCGCCATTCCTCGGCTCGTGCGCAGAGATTCGACCGCAGCGCGTTGCGTTCGACGTATCGCAGCACTTGATAAAAGTAATCTTCCGTCTCGATCGGAAACGACTTGAATCGCCCTTGATAGAGATGTCCTTCACCGACGACCCGGCGATGCTTCTGCCACCGCGTCACGTGAGTCACCGACAACCGTTGCATGAAAGCCGCAAGATGATCATCGGCTTCCGGCCACAGAACGAAGTGCCAATGATTCGGCATCACGGCATATCCAGACTGAGGCGACTCATTCGCCTTGTTCAAGCGAAAGCGCGAGGGTTATTCTTGACCTGTCGGCGTTGAAGGCGTTAGCCGATTGGTATTTTCTGGTCATTCGATCTCA
>CAYSHJ010000566.1:0-2595 GCA_964430385.1 uncultured Planctomycetaceae bacterium | reverse complement strand
ACTCGGGGCGAAAGAAGAACGCTCCCACGAAACTGACCAGCAGAATCGCTAAAGCCAATCCAACCTTTTTATCCCGGTGCATGATGCCCTCGACGGAAGCGGCCACGGTGTGGTGACGATCCGTCTGAGAACTTGCACTCTAGGACGACGTTGACATTTGGAAACACCGCGGCGCGGCGCGTATTTCTTAGTTTCCCGACCGCAAAACCGGTCGTGAGCCGTATGCCGGGAACGAAGGCGAAATATTCCGTTTCTTGTCGCCAGAGCATTTGACAAACGACGATTCAGCGCGTCATTTCTTTGCGGGCAAATCGCCGGTCACTATCATCGTGCTGGTCTGCCAACACCCAGAACCATTTTTTGACCTATCCAGCAGGAGGAACAAGCATGGCCACTCGGAAGGAGCAACGGCAGCAGGCGAAACGCAAAGAAAGAGAGCGGCGGATTACGGTGAAGTCGCAGACGGAGCGCGTTTCCGAAAAGTTGCAAATCGCACTCGACGATGTGGACGATCGTTTGCTCCACCGCGGCGGCGAGACAGCTCGGAGAATTCTGGAAGAACTGGACGAGCGTTGGCCGAACAACCCGGAGGTGCTCAGCCGGCTGGTTCAGGTTTATCAACGTTTGGGCTGCGTCGCCGAAATGGAGGCGACGGCCGAGCGCTGGGCGCGATTGGCTCCCCATGATCCGGATGTCATCGCGCAGCGGTGTTGGTGTCTGGGAATGGCGGGAGTGCCCGGGCTGGCGGCACAAGCGATGCGACGATTCCTGGATCGTTGGCCGAATCATCCGAAGAGTGCCGGTCTACGCGACATTCTGTCGATGTGCGAAAAGCAAGTCGTCGAAAACTTGCGGACCATGAAACTTGACAACGACGATCGTGGCCGGCAGGCGTTGGAAGCTCACGAGCGTGTCTTCCAGGCCATGCAGCGCGGTGAGTTCGAGCGTGTGATTTTGCTCGGCGAAGCGGCTCTGCAACAGCATCCACCTTTGTCTGGCATCTTCAACAATTTGGCCGAGGCGTACTTTCACGCCGCCCGGTTGCTCGACGCTGTGAACGCCTCGCGCCGAGCGGCCGAAATTCAGCCCGACAATCTCATCACGCAGTTCAACGTCGTGCGGTTCTCGCTGTTGTTGGGACACCGCGACGAGGCGAACCAGACCGCCGACCGCATCCGATCGCTGCGGCCCGATCGCTTCGACTTTTGGAGCAAGCTGGTTTCGGCATTCGTCCTGTTGGAACGCTATGACGAAGCTCTTCAAGCCGGAGACGACGCGCGGACGTACGGCGACCCCCGCGCCTGGGAAACTCCGGACGCGGCCGAACTGCACCACGCCATCGCCGTCGCCCTGGCGCATCGTGGTCGCGCATCGGAGGCGGAGTCTCACTGGCGATCCGCTCTGAAAGTGCGCCCGGGCTTCGCGTGGGCTTCCGCCAACCTTGCCGACCTTCAGCGACCCGTCGGTGAACGCAATGGAGCGTTTCTGTTCCCGGTCGAAAGCTTGCTTCCGCGCGCGTTGCTCGACCGCCTGGCGCAGTCCCTCGACAAACTCGGCAAGAACGTGTCCAACGACGTGCATCGGTCGGCCGTTCGGCAATTCTGCGAATCCTGTCCCGGCCTGCTGACCGCCGTGCCGGTCATGCTTCGTATCGGTGATGAACACGCTCGAAGAGCGGCCGTTAAATTCGCTCGCCTCATCGGCACTCCGGAAACGCTCGGTGCGTTGCGTGAATTCGCGCTCAGCGACCGCGGGAGCGATGCCACGCGCATCGACGCCATCACGCAACTTCGCGATGTGGGCGCGGAGATCACCGCGCCGATCCGTTTCTTTTCGAAAGGCAAGTGGACCGAGATCGAGACTCTCGGCTTGGAAATCACCGGAGAGCCAAGGGTCTCGATTCCTGCCAGTGTCATTCCTCAGATGGAGCATGGCCGAGCGGCACTCACTGCCGGAGACTTTCGCGCCGCCGAGCGATTCTTCCGAGAGGTAACCTCGCGCGAACCGACATTCCTGTCGGCTCACAACAACCTCGCGACGGCGCTACTTTCGCAGGAACGCTGGGCCGACGCTGAAAACGTGCTGCGACAGGTGCTCACGCTCGACGAGACGAACATCATTGCCCGCTCGAACTTGGCCCACCTCGCGATCTTCCGCAACAATCTCGACGAGGCCGCCGACTGGTTGAAGCCGTTGCGCACGTCCCTCAAGATGCACACCTCTGAGTTCATCGCCATGACCGGCGTGGACTTCGAACTGGCGATGCGCCGAGGACACTTTGACGTCGCTCGCGGATTGTTGAAATCGATCGAAAGGGTTTATCCCGCCTACCCGAACCTCATCAAATTCCGAGCACAACTCCGCCTCGCCGAAACTCACGCGGAATCTGTTGGCTCCGAGGAAGATGCCTAAGGATCCGTCCAGAAATGACACCGCGATTTGATCAGCCGGAACGCGCTAGCCTGAATTATTCATAGCCCGTCACAGAAATGGCCCCCGTGGTGTCTTTAAGTTGTTGTGTTGACCGAGACTTGAAGACACGCACGGAGGCCATGATGAGTTTACAGACTGCTTTGGGATTTGCATTCGAGTTTG
>CAYSHJ010000565.1:0-5805 GCA_964430385.1 uncultured Planctomycetaceae bacterium | reverse complement strand
TCCCGGCTCAGCGACCGGGAATTGCTGATGGACATCCCGGCCGGGGCGCTGCGGAGCGAAAACAGGACCGCTTGGCCTTCGGGGTCGACGGCGGTGACGGCGTATTGATACGCCACATTCGCCGTGGCCACCTGCGACGGTGACGAGGTGATCAGCGGCGGCAGGTTGGCGGCGGTCGAGGCGACAACGACGGTGTAGGTCTGGGTCGCCACGCCTCCCTGGTTGTCGGCGACGTGGATCGCCACATTAAACGAACCCAATTGACTCGCGGTGGGAGTCCAAGCGATCAGGCCAGTCGCAGCGTTGATCGTCATTCCCGTCGGCGCGGTGGTCAGGCTGTAGGCCAACAGGTCCGATTCGGGATCCGTTGCTCGCACCGCATACGAGTACGCCGTATTGATCACGCCAGTCGTGGGGGGCGTCGACGTGATGGCCGGCGGCAGATTTACTGCGCGGGTGGTGATCGAGTAGCTTTGTGTGGCCCAGCCCCCTTGGGCGTCGGTGACGCGAACCACCACGGGCTGGTCGCCCGTCTGGTCGGCGGTCGGTGTCCAGCGGATGGTGCCGCGGGCGGCGTCGATCGACATGCCGGCCGGGGCCGCGTCGAGACTCCAGATGAGCGGATCGCCGTCCGGATCGGTGGCCGTCGCGTCGTAGGCGTAAGGCCGATTCACGGTCGCGGCCTGCGGCGGCGTTGAGAAAATGCTCGGAGGCTGATTGCTGGTTTGCGTGACGACGCTGACCGTAAAGGTCTGCGTGACGAATCCGCCGCGGCCATCCGCCACGCGAACCTGAACCAGATGCGAACCCAGTTGATCGGCCGTCGGCTGCCAGGCAACCAACCCCTCGGCATCGATGGTCATGCCGACCGGGAATGTCGGCAGCGAGAACGTGAGCGGGTCGCCGTTGGGATCGCTCGCGACCGTTTGGTAGAGATACGGATCGCCAATGCGAACGGAGCCGCGCGGCGTCGAAGTAATCGTGGGGGGACTGTTCGGTGCTGTGGCGACCACCGGAAGATCGAAGGATTGCGTGGTCGAGGCGCCGCGGCCATCGCTAACTGTGACGGCGACATGAGGATTCGAACCCGACCAAGCCGGCTGATTGGCTGCAATCCCAGCACCGAGCACGCCGTTTCGTCCGTTACCGCTGGCATCGAAAGCGATCGTGCCGCTTCCGTCATTGAAACGCCAATTGGCTACAAGTCCCGGCTCGCCAGAAGGTGGCGAAACATGCATCGCCTCCTGAATCTGCTGCTGCGAGCGGGCATAATTCCAAACGCGGACTTCATCCAGCAATCCAAATAGGGCCTGACCTGGGTCAAACCCACCACCCAGCGAATCCTGGTCCTGCCCGATCAAAAAACCACCGGAACTGACGGAGAGTGAGGTCAAAGCGGCCGAGCGGCCCCCTTGAGATACACCATCGAGGTACAGCGTGACAAGGTCGTTGGTGTCGTCACGTACCAGGGCAAAATGGTGCGGCTGATTATCCGCGATCGAGGGGATGATCCACGACACAAAGGTACTCGCATCTGCCCCTGTGAAAAAATTCAGGCCGGTCGCAGACGAAAGTGCAACAAGGTATTCGTTCGTATTGCCGCTGTTCGCTCCGCTGAGTAACGCCTGAAACCCGGTCTCCGCTGTCTGCAACCAGAACTCTGTCGTAACATTCGACCGCCCGTCGAGCGTCGAGTTCGGCAAACTCACCAAGTCGTCGTTGCCGTCAAACTGTAGCGCGATGGCACTTGATGCGGGGGTCCAAGAGATCAGACCGGAACCGGGATCTACGGCCATTCCAGACGGCCCACTTGCCAGTTCGTACGAAAGCACGTCACCATCAGCGTCTTGCGCCGTCACGTGATATTGCCACGGCAAGTCGACCACGGCGGGGCCGGTTGGCGTCGACGTAATGACGGGAGTGCTGTTGGGACGGACGACGCCAATGCTGAACGACTGCAGGGCCACGCCCCCACGGCCATCCTGGACGCGGAGCGTCACGTCGTGCGTGCCCACTTGATCGGCTGTGGGAACCCAGACGACGATGCCCGTGCCCGGATCGAGGGCCATGCCAGCGGGTTTGACAACGAGGTCAAACGTGAGCGGGTCGTTGTCGGGATCGGTGGCTGTGGCGTTGTAGCGGAACAGGCTACCGATGGTCGCAATCGAAGGTACGGCGCTCGAAAACGTGGGCGAACGATTCGGTACAAACTCGTCAACATTGCCAAAATCGCGGCTGGCGACGATCTGACCGGACAATAGGTCGATGCGATAATGCCCTTCCGATGGTGTTGTTTGTCGCCAGCCCGTGCGCGACTCCTCGCGGACATAGTAAGTGCCCGCTAACAGATCTCCAAACGAGTAACTCCCGTCCGAACCGGTGACCGTTGCTCGCTCATTGGCGTCGAGCGTATTGTTCTGGTTTTGGTCCAGATAAACGGTCCAGTTCGCGAGGCCGGGTTCACCGGCGTCATGTAGGCCGTCTCCGTCCAGGTCATTGAATTTCGTCCCGCGAATCTCCCCCGGAGCGGCAATACTCACATTAATTGTGAAACTCTGTGTATCAAATCCGCCGCGACCGTCGGAGACCTGGACGGTGACATCCGCGCTTGGGAAAGTTGATAGGTTCACTCGCCCAATCTTGTTGATGTTGGCGCCGTATTCGGTAAACCACAGGTTTCCGTCCGGGCCGACAGTGATGATGGCAGGCCCACTGGCGGCGGTCGGAATCGCGAACTCGGTAATAACCCCGGCCGGGGTAATCCGCCCAATCTGGTCGTAGCCGATCTCCGTAAACCACAAGTTTCCGTCGGGCGCGGCCGTGATGCTATAAGGCTGGCTCCCGCTGGCCAGCGCAAACTCCGTAATCACGCCCGAGGGAGTGATGCGCCCGATCTTGTTCGCAACCTGTTCGGTAAACCAGAGGTTGCCATCCGGGCCGGTCGTAATGCTGCCCGAATAGCTGTTCACGGCTGACGGGATCGGGAACTCGGTAATGAC
Organism: uncultured Planctomycetaceae bacterium; assembly: GCA_964430385.1. Classification (GTDB taxonomy): domain Bacteria; phylum Planctomycetota; class Planctomycetia; order Planctomycetales; family Planctomycetaceae; genus CAYSHJ01. The sequence goes on along the minus strand of CAYSHJ010000565.1, from coordinate 2,806 downwards.
ACCGCTGGGCGTGATGCGCCCAATCTTGTTGCCGGCGAGTTCGGTAAACCAGATATTCCCGTCGGGGCCAGCCGTGATCCCGTGTGCTTGACCTTCAAAGGTTGGGATCGGGAACTCCGTGATGACGCCTGACGGAGTGATGCGTCCAACGGTATTACGTGTACCAAGTTGGCCAAACCAGATGTTGCCATCGGGGCCGCTGGTGAGATTCCTTGGAAACCCCTGGGAAGAGGGCATTGGGAACTCGGTGAATTCGCCGGCCGGGGTAAGGCGCCCGATTTTGGGAATATCCCCGGCTTGCGACCCGGGTTGCGCGAACCAGAGGTTTCCGTCCGGGCCAAGAGTAATCCCCTCAGGCTGAATGCTGGACGTAGGGATCGAGAATTCGGCCGTCACCACCCCATCGATCGTCATCTGTCCAATCTTGTCGCCAGCCACTTCCGTAAACCAGAGATGGCCATCCGGCCCGGCGGTTATGCCGAAAGGTTGGCTATTGGAGGTCGGAACCGCGAACTCATTGATCGAACCGACCGCGGGCGGCGACCACGAGATCACACCGGTCGTCGCCGCAATCGCCATTCCCGCAGGCGACTGGGTGAGAGAGTACGTCAGCGCGTCGTTGTCGGGATCAATTGCATCGACGTCATACGCGTAGGGCTGGCCGGAAAACGCGTCCGTCACGGGCGGCGAGACAATCTCCGGCGGCCGGTTGTCGAGCACTTCGATCGTGAAACTCTGCGTGTCGAACCCACCGCGGCCGTCGTCGACGCGGACGGTGACGTCGGCGCTCGGATTCGCGATGTTGACCCGCCCGATCTGGTTCTTGTTGTCGCCGTATTCGGTAAACCATAGATTGCCGTCGGGGCCGGCCGTGATGAGGGCAGGCTGACTGGCGGCGGTCGGAATCGGGAACTCGGTGATAACCCCGGCCGGGGTGATCTGGCCAATCTTGTTGCCCCCGTACACTGTGAACCACAGATTGCCATCCGGAGCGGCCGTGATGCCATAGGGCCCGCTTCCGCTGGCCAACGCAAACTGGGTAATGGTTCCCGAGGGAGTGATGCGCCCGATCATGTTCGGGCCTCGTTGGGTAAACCACAGATTGCCATCCGGACCGGCCGCAATGCTAACCAAAGCGCTGTTGACGGCTGACGGGACCGGGAACTTGGTGATCACGCCGTTGGGCGTGATCCGCCCAATCTTCTCGCCGGCGTATTCGGCAAACCAGATGTTCCCGTCGGGACCAGCCGTAATCCCCAGTGCTTGAGCTGCGATGGGGAACTCGGTGATGACCCCAGACGGAGTGATGCGTCCAATGGTATTGCGTGTGCCGAGTTGAGAAAACCAGAGGTTGCCGTCGGGGCCGGCGGTGATAACCGCCGGAGCCCCTTGGGAAGAGGGAAGCGGGAACTCGGTGAAGACGCCGGCCGGAGTAAGGCGTCCGATTTTTTTCCCCGAGTACTCCGTGAACCAGAGGTTCCCGTCCGGACCAGTCGTAATGCCACTGGGCTGACTGTTGGACGTTGGGACAGTGAATTCGGCCGTTACCACCCCATCGATCGTCATTCGCCCGATCTTGTTGCCAGAGTCTTCCGTAAACCAGATATTGCCATCGGGCCCGGCGGTTATGCCATAAGGTCTGCTATTGGAGGTCGGAACCGCGAACTCGCTGATGGAACCGACCGAAACCACCGATGGAGTCCACGAGATCAGACCGGTCGCGGGAGCAATCGCCATTCCCGCTGGCGATTGGGTGAGACGGTAGGTCAGGGCGTCATTGTTGGGATCGACGGCATCGACGTCGTAGGCATACGGCTGTCCTCGCAGCACTGTGGTGAGTGGATTGGTCACAATGATTGGCGCGTGATTGCCGGCTTCCGATACGACGTCAATGAAGTATTGCTGCGTCGCCAATCCGCCGCGACCGTCGGAGACTCGAAGGCTGACGCTGTGAGCGCCGAGTTGGTCCGCAGCGGGCACCCAATGCACCACTCCCGAAAACGCATCGATCGTCAAGCCTTGAGGTCCGGTGAAGACGCTGAATGTGAGCTGATCATGGTCCAGGTCGGTCGCTGTGGCCGGATAGGCGTAGGCGTCGTTGACGTTGGCAGAGACCGCCGGCACTGACGTGAAGACTGGCGGGCGATTCGGCGGCGCGGCAATGACCCCGAGGATGTAGTGCTGCTCGGTTGAGCCGCCGCGGCCGTCTTCAACGCGCACCGCAATGGCGTGATTGCCGAGGTCGCCAGTCGCTGGGTTCCAGGTGATCGCGCCTGTTTGGGTATCAATCGCGCTGCCGGATGGGCCAGTCAACAACGAGTAGCCCAGGCTATCGCCGTCCGGGTCGGTAGCGTCCACGTCGTTGGCATACGATCGACCGGCAAGGGCCTCGATGTCTGGCAGGCTGTTGATTTCGGGCGCGCGGTTGAGCCTCCCAAGGAACACCAGGTCGTAGGTGAATTGAAGTTGCTGCGGATCGAAAAAGGCGATTGCCCGCGAGCCGGTCAGCTCGCTCGGGTGCAGGGTGCCACCCGCGACCAGCGACGTGAAATCGTAGTAGGGAATGCCATCGGGCGTGACGCCATCGGGATCGCGGACGCGCACCGTGGGGTCGCTGATGTTGGTAATCCCAACCAACAGCGGCGCATCGGCCGGGTACTGGCCCGCATTGCGAATGGCCAGATCGGCGAAGAGGGCCGTCGCATCGGCATGGAACGATGTGCGGCCGTACTCGCCTTGGAAGCTGGACGTAACATCGGAGAAGAGCGAGAAGTCGATCGACCCGTCGGGAACTTGCACGCCATCG
>CAYSHJ010000564.1:0-8026 GCA_964430385.1 uncultured Planctomycetaceae bacterium | reverse complement strand
AATGAATCGTTTGGAGTTTCGCAATCGCTGCTGCGCGAAGGACGGGAGCAGGTGTTGGAGCATCACCGGAGCCGCGGGCTGTGGGACGGAAGGCGAGCGGGGGGCGTCAGCCCCCTGATGCGTTCGGCATCGCAAAACGCCAGTTCCACGGTGACTCCTGCGGCGGATGATTTCCTCGCGGACCCGAGTGATCGTCGCCTCGAACAATCGCACTCGTCTGGTCGCATCAGGGGGCTGACGCCCCCCGCTCGCCAGAATCTCGCGCACAACGTTATGTACTTCGAGACCGGACAAGGCAGCGCACTCTCGGCGGAGGCACATCACGGTGTGGATCAAGTCACGCTGGAAGCTCGCGCGTACGGAGTCGCGCGCGTGTTCGAGCCGTTCTTGATCAACAGCGTGGTCGGATTCATCGGGCCGGAGTATCTCGCGAACGAGCGACAGATCATTCGAGCCGGTTTGGAAGACCATTTCATGGGCAAGCTGCTCGGCTTGCCGATGGGGTGCGACGTGTGTTACACAAACCACGCCGACGCCGATCAAAACTCGGCCGACAACCTGTTGATGCTGCTGACTGCCGCCGGCTGCAACTACTTCATGGGTGTGCCGTGCGCGGATGATGTGATGTTGAATTACCAATCGACCAGCTATCACGACGCGGCGGCAATGCGTCGCTTGTTCGGCCTGCGACCGTCACCGGAGTTCGAAGCCTGGCTGCAACAAACCGGCATCTTCGACGGCGATCAACTCGCGCCGCCGAATGAATCTCCGCGCCGACGTTTGGTTGAACGGCTGCGCGACGTTCTGGACGTGCGTGACTAATCGACAATTTTGCGAATTGTGGAAACAAGGCGACAGTTTGTCGTCTCTTGTTGGCGGTCGCATTTCGACTTGCCGCCTTGCGCTGCGGTTGATGACCGCCACAAAGCCCAGAGCAACACCTTGCTTTCGCCGCAAAACGCCGCCGCCGAGTTCAATTCAGCACGGGAAGTTCCACCAACGGACGTTCTTGCGATTCCACGAAATGTGGTTTCGGAATGGGGGCTGACCATTCGTCGGAGACCGCTGTCTTCGGCGGACCGATCAGTACGAGTTTGGCGACGGTCAACAATCCGCGCAGCGACGAAAACGTCTCGGCGACGGCGCTGGGTTCGTAGCCGCAGTGGACCATGCAGTCGCTGCATTTCGGATTGCCGCTGGCTTTGCCGTAACGATGCCACTCGGTCGTGTCGAGCAATTCTTGGAAGCTCTGCGCATAACCCTCTTGCAGCAAGTAGCACGGCTTCTGCCAACCGAAAATATTGAAGGTCGGATTGCCCCACGGAGTGCATTCGAGGTTCCATGTCCCTTTGAGAAATTCCAAGAACAGTGGCGACTGATTGAATCGCCAGCGGCGTTTCGGCCGATCCAGCAGGCGACGGAAAAGGCTGATCGTTTCGCGAGCGTGCAGAAAATGTTCTTGATCGGGAGCTTTCTCGTACGGGTAACCGGGCGAAATCATCATCCCTTCAACGCCCAAGTCCATGAGCGTGTCGAAGAACTCGCGATACCGAGCCGGATCGGCGTTATTGAACAGCGTCGAATTGGTGGTGACTCGAAAGCCGGCGGCAATCGCGGCTTTGATGGCGCTGATCGCGATGTCATACGTCCCGTCGCGGCACACGGCGTGATCATGCTCTGCGGCTGGGCCGTCCAGATGTACGGAGAATGACAAGTACTTCGAGGGCTGAAACCTCGGCAGCCACTTCTCCAGCAGCAAGGCGTTCGTGCAGAGATAGATGTACTTTTTGCGAGCAACCAAGCCGCGTACGATCTCGTCCATCTGCGGATGCAGCAGCGGCTCGCCGCCGGGGATAGAGACCATTGGGGCGCCGCACTCATCCACAGCCTTGAAGCACTCTTCGGGAGTCAACTGTCGTCGCAACGTCTCGGCCGGATACTGAATCTTGCCACACCCCGCGCACGCCAAGTTGCAGCGAAACAGCGGCTCGAGCATGAGCACCAATGGGGACCGCTTCACGCCGCGCAGCTTTTGGCCGACCACGTACGTGGCCACAGTCCACATTTGCGAGATCGGTACACCCATGAAGCCAGCTCCCGACGGAAGTATTGAATTTCAAACCTGAGATTTCAAATCTCGAAGCCCGGCAGGTGATATCAAGTTCGCACGCAAACTGTCAGCCCCAAGTTGTCTTACCCGCGGCGCAAGCCTAGCCAAACACTCCAAGAATCAAAAACTCGAGACGCCGTGAAGCCTGCCTCCTCGCTTGCGGCTCGGGTTAGCCTTCCTGCTGCTTGACGCTGTTGTTCGCGCGGTGAATCATCTGCGAACTTGGAACTCGTCTCTTCCTCAATTAGGAGCCTGCCATGACTCACTTGCTGCGCTGGTTTGTGTGCTTTGCGTTTTGCGTTGGTTTGATCGCCACGTGCGTCGCGGAAGCGACCGCTCAAGAGAAGAAGGAAGCCCCTGTTGTCGCGCCGCGTGAGGGGAAGCGCGAGAAAGTCCAAATCTTCAATGGCAAAGACCTGACCGGGTGGATCGGGCATGAGAAGCATTGGTCGGTCGTGGATGGTGTGATCGTCGGCAAAAACACCGAGCCGGTACCGGTCAGCACGTACTTGCTGACCGAACGAAAATTCTCCGACTTCCGGCTGGTCTTCGAGTCCAAGCTCGTGACGTCCGAGATGCACTCCGGGATCGCGATGTGGGGTCGGCTCGCTCCGGAGAAAATGGACAAGTTCACTTACGCCGGGCATCTCGTCATGTATCCGTCCGGCTATGGCTTCTATGACTTGTACGGTCGCAACATGCTGCTTCAGAACGCCGACAAGGCCAAACCGGTTGGCAAGCAGCACGACTGGAACAAAATGGAAATCCTTGCCCAAGGGAACCGCATTCGCTTCGTGCTCAACGGCACTCTGATCTCCGACTGGCGCGAGCCGGAACCGGATCGTATCAAGGAAGCTCCGATCGGCCTGCAACTACACTCGAACAAAGAACCGCAAGAAGTGCAGTGGAAGGGACTGGAACTGGAAACCTTCCCGGAAGACAAGCTGCTGACGGTCAAGGAATGATCGACGAACGTGAGTCCCTCGGAGGTCGCACGCTCGATCGGCTCCACAATTTGAACGCGCCGACTTCGGTCGAGCGGGAGCGTGTCGGCTGTTGCCGCAGCGTCCCTTGGTCATGTCCTCACGAATTCGGAGATGGACCATGAAAACGTTGGCGTGCCGTTTTGCTGGTGGATTTGAACGGTCAGCCGGTGCTCGTTGGAGGGCCGAACGCAGCGGTGCTGGCCTGTGTCAACAAGGTCTTGGCCGATTCGGAGGTGACGATTCGCCTGCACCTCGGTGCGGCGGACGGGAAACAAACGTCGGTCTATTGTTCGGTCGGGGCGAAAACCGCCGACGACCTATCGCACGGTCCGCTGTTTCTCGACCAGTATGTCGCGCCCGGGGGCGCGCAGCATTACGGCGGCGGCCTGTGCGAACGCCTGCCGCTCGCGACTCCGAAAGTCCTCGTCATCGATCAAATGGACAACACGATCGAACTGACCGAGCAGGGCGGCAGCGTCACGTTCAACGCGGAGCCATCCGTTTGGCCTCCGGTTGGCCCCAACTCGGCCAACTCCTCACCGGCCTGCCCGCCAACGTCGCGCTGAAGCTCTTCGTGACTTCCACCGACACGGACGACAAACCATCGAAGCCATCGGCGACGAAACGCATCCTGCTGAAGGACGATTTCCCGTTCAAGTGACAGTCAAATCGCACAATCCGCAGATCATCACCAGCCACGCTTGCCAAAGAGTGGGTTCGGCTGATTTGTCAGGTTTCCCACAGTCTGGTGGCGACCGTGGCTACCACAGGTTCGGCGAATACTTACGTCGCGTTGGATTCATCCACTATCGAATGGATGGTTTGCTTCAGTCGCCCTTTGAACTCATCCAAAGTGACGACCCTCAAATCCGCTCCGTCCGACAGGAGTGTTTCGACGATGGTTTCAATGATGTAGCGAGGATCAAGACGGCGGTATCGGGGCTTCATCGTGATTTCCAAGGTGTGATTTAGGTAAAAATAAGTGGAATAGGAAAGATACACACCATTCGAGGCATGTCAAACAATAATTAGGCGTTCGTCAAGAATTGGTTTACCCCAAGTCGCCGTGGCACTCCGTGACACGACGGCTCCCACCTCATGACTTGTTGCCCAAAAGCACGGTTTACGAATACTTCGCAGCGTGGCGCATTGACAGCACGCTGACCAAGATTGTCGCCGCTCTGCGGGCTCAAATTCGCGTTCGAGAAGGGCGTGAACCCACGCCCAGCGCGGCCTGCATCGACACGCAGTCCGTCAAGACCACGGAGGTTGGGGGACAGGATCGCAACTACGACGGCGGGAAGAAAATCAAAGGCCGCAAGCGTCATTTGCTGGTGGATACGCTGGGATTGCTGGTGGCGGTCGTCGTCACGGCAGCGAACCTGGACGACGGCACCGCTGCCCCGCAACTGTTGGCGCGTGTGACCCCTCTCAGTTCCGGCGAATGGAGTTGGATGTCAAGGACCGGGATTGTGCGGAATGTGGGAGCCGTCGCCATGTCTGTGGGGGCGGCCAGCGGCGGTTCTTCACGCTGGAAGGTCCGGTGCTGTTGAGTGTCAGCATTGTGCAGTGCCCTAATCCCCAGTGTTCTACGCATCACACGACCTGGAGTTCTCAGGAAGAAATATCGCTGGCCATGCCACATTGGACGATTGCTTGGGATGTCTTCGCCTGGATTGGGCTGCGTCGGTTTTCCAGGCATTGGTCAGTCCCGCAGTTGCCGATGGAATTGGCCGACACCTTCCACATCCCGACCTCCTTCCCGAACCGCCGGGGTTGTGAATGGCCGGCTTGGCGCGAGCTCGGCAGTAGTCACCAGTATCTGATGTCGGCGGGGCGACGCCCTGTTGCTCGTAGTCGCCGACGACACGCGGCACGGCCGCCTGACACGAGGCCTCCTTGCCGTCCCGCAACACCTGGCTCAGGAAACTCCACACCATAACCGCCGTCGAATAGACGGCGTTCATGCCGAACAAGTTGCGACGGCCCAACAATCCAAGACCAATCCTCGTCTGTCGGAAAGCTACAAAAAACTTTCGACACGCGCCAACCGAAGGTTCGCGCACAACTCCCTCATATCTCACTCGACAGTGCCATTCGGAACTGGCAACTTTGTTTCCCCGTGCGAGATTGACGGCAATCGCTCACCAGTGATGTGCGGAGACGCTCGACAGACCTCATGGTGGGAGAGTTTAGAGATCACATCGGTCGCGGTCAGGCTGTCGGCCAGGCGGAATTCGTTTTTCGCGTGCTGTTCCTGCTCAACTAACGAATGGCACGTGAAATGCCGTATGACGGCGGGAAATCGCCCTGTTCGAATGGGACTCGGCTCAAGGTCGCCGGCATCCGAAGATACCGCTCGAAGCCGGTTTCGTCGAACCTTCCGAACAAGCCGACGCCTGTGCTGCTTGCTCGGCGTGGGTGTGAGCAGTCCATGATGTGGAATCGCGCTATCAACCATGTCCGCCGCCGTCCGCCCAATTCCGTTGACCAGAACTGATCGCCGCCCGCTCATGAGCGAACCGGTCGTTGGGTCGCGGCCCATTCGTGGTGCGCCGCCGTCGCAACCACACGTCGTAGCGGTGTGCGTGTCGGGAGGCGGCATCCCCAAGATTCCACTGACAACCGCGACGGTGACTCTGTCAGGCATCGACGGTGATCTGCACGCTCACGACAAGCACAACCGGCTGGATCGCGCAATCAGCCTCTTCGATCAGGAGATTCTGGAAGACTTGGTCGAGGAAGGTTTTCCCCTCGAACCGGGAACCGCTGGCGAAAACTTGAACGTCGCGGGGCTGAACGTGCAGTCGTTGCCCGCCGGGACGCTACTCAGAATCGGCGACGTGCTGCTCAAACTCGAACAGCCCCGCAAGCCATGCTACGTGCTGGATGTGATTCATCCCCGATTGAAGGAAGTCATCGTCGGTCGCTGCGGCTATATGGCGTCCGTCGTTCAAGAGGGCCAGCTTCGTACGGGGATGACAATCGAGATTCTCGAGCCCAAGTCGCAGGAAGCGACGTCATGAAATCGATTGAGTCGCCGATCGAACGATCGAAGAGCGTCGAATCTGCGCTGACCGAGCAGATACGGCAGATCGGCGAGCTTCAGCGGCATCTGCTGCCGCGCGAGTTCTAGCCGGAGAGAATGTAATGTCGGCAATCAACATTGTGCCGGGGCCAACGGGGACGCCGTTCCCACCATATGCACCAAGCACGCCGCGTTGTGCTCGCACATTGCGGTCAAAACGGTTGCAACATGCAGCCCGCACACTCTTCGGGCCGTTCCAGACGGCTCGGCTGAGCTGGCATCAATCTCGGTGCGACCTTGAAGAGGGCACGTTCGGTGGGCAGAAACGCGCACAGAAAATGCCCCATCCCGGCAAAGAAACTTTCGGGAATTTCTTTCTTTAGCAAATGGGCGAATGATGGCACCCACCACGACAAGTGGTCTCGGACAAAGTCCTCTTGCGCCTTGCGGCTGATCTGGAATTGGTCATCGGTCGCGGCACGGCATTCCAGGTCGATCAACACGGCCATGAATTCCAATTCGAGCGCGATGTGATCGGGCCGCTCGGGAGGATCGGCTCCGCCGTCCATGCCGAACGCGCGGTAGAAGCCGGCGATGTCGGCCAGCTCCGCCGAGCGTTGGAAACTCAGTTTGCCGTCGATGTATTCCGTCTCATAAGGCGGACAACCCGCGGTTACCAGCAGACCGAACGTGCGGTCGTACTCGGCATTCAGTTCTTCGGGCGACGCGGGGAGCCGCGCGAACACCGCATCGGGATCGAGCTGATCTCGAGGCTCTTCCCCCAAACCGAGCGTCGTCGCCAAGCTCGCGGGTTCGTCGCGAAGCAGTTCACATGCGGCGCGGACGCAGTCTTGCGAACGCGAATCGGTCAGTTGCACCCACAGGCCGCTCAGCGGATCGCCGAAGGCCAGTGCGGCGAACCGATACAACGCGCGCCGCGCGGCATTCAACGCGGGATCGAAACGTGTCGGTCGCTCAGCGATGATCGTGGGCATGATGGGGGCGTCTTTCGGCTCATAAGACCTATGGGACTCATAGGACTTATAGGTCTCATAACTTCAAATCGAGTTCACATGCATCGCGGCCGGGCGTTCGAACGTCGGTTCTTCGATCGTCGTGCGGACGACCTCTTCACCAAACTTGTTGAAGCCGAGTACCGTGTCATTAAAGATTTCTTGCACCTTGGACTGACCATTCGGCATTGTGACTTCCAACTCGGCGAGCTTGTCGCCTTTGATGATCTCGTAGCGGAAGAGGATTTGCTGATTGGCTCGAAACAGTTGTAACACAGCGAGCAATTCGCGGTCGGGGCAACTGTATTGCTCAATGGCGTGATCGACACCAGGGCCAAACATTTGCGTCAAGTAGCCACGCGGCACCCAACGCGGCGGGATGTAAAAACCGTTCGGCTCGGTGCCGAATTGCGGGTACAGTGGCAGCGCAACTTGCCGTTCGCGGATCAGGAAGTACAGCGGACTGTCCGAGGTCTTCGCCCAGGTGCCATCCGGCTCGATCTTGACCAGTCCTTGCAGCCGAATCTTGCCGACGCAGGCGGACATGCAGCGCGTTTCGCATGGCGCGCCATTCGCGCTGAGCGTCGGGTCTTTGCCTTCAATGCGCGGGAAGCAGCCGACACATTTCTCACTGGTGTTCGTGCTGGGCCGAAACATCACCTTCTTGTACGGGCAGCCTTCGACACATTTGCGGTAGCCTCGGCAGCGGCTTTGATCAACCAGCACAATCCCGTCTTCCGGCCGTTTGTAGATCGCATTCCGCGGGCACGACGCCAGGCAAGCCGGATACGTACAGTGGTTGCAAATGCGCTGCAGGTAGAAGAAAAACGTCTCATGCTCGGGGAGCGAGCTCCCCGTCATCCGCCACGGCTCGTCCCGCGTGAACCCC